>JAFVZN010000066.1 GCA_017508135.1 Lentisphaeria bacterium
CCTCCTGATTTTTGAAGCGCACTATGCGACTTCGGTGTTCTTGGATTAACATAAATCCGTTTTTATCAAGAGGCAAACCATTTTTTGTTTTCAGACATAAAAAATGAGAGACCTCTTGTGTCTCTCATAATATCTGCGCCGGGACAAGGTGTACGACTGTACTCGACTTTGCCTGAGTCCGCAGACCCGCCGCCAGGATTGCCCGCGAGACGCCGCCGCAGTTTTGATTTTTTATGGGATAACTGTATCTGTTATCTCATCTTCACGGCTGGGACTCCTTTTTGACAAAATTATGGGATGAGCGTTGCATTTACTTTTGTAATATGCTATATTAAGTGAGATCACAAAAAAGGAGTTTGAAAATGAATAAAGTTATTTTTGCTGCGCTGTGTGCCGTCGCGTTCACATTGAGCGCAAAAGAGTTCAAGGACATTTCATATTACGAAAAGGATGCTCCGGCGCAAGGCGACATGGCGTATCGCCGCGAAAGATGCAAACTTGACCTCTATATTCCGGATAAGCGGGTGAAATTTCCGACACTGGTGTGGCTGCACGGCGGCGGATTGAAGAAAGGCGGAAAGAGCAAACTTCCCATCCTCAACACGCAGGCAGTGGCGGTGGCGACGGTGAGTTACCGTTTGTCCGGCAAGGGCGGCAACTGTCCGGATTATATCTACGATGCCGCCGCCGCAGTGGCATGGGTCATCAAAAATATTGAAAAATTCGGCGGCGACCCGAAACAGGTTTACGTTTCCGGCCTCTCCGCAGGCGGATATCTTACTGCGGTGGTCGTGTTGGACAAGCGTTATCTGGAAACCTTCGGCGTTTCGCCCAGGCAGATCGCCGGAGCGTTCCCGGTCAGCGGGCAGATGAGTACCCACTTCCAGATCCTCAACGAACGGCGCGCCAAAGACCCGTCGACCCGCGACTTTGTGATCGATGAGTTTGCCCCGATCTATCATGCGGCAAAGGATACGCCGCCCATGACCTTCATCACCGGCGACCGCGAACTGGATTGGCCCGCGCGGGCGGAAGAAAATCATTTGCTGGTAATGCGTATGCGCCGGGTGTATAAGAATCCGAATGTGGTGTTTTACTCCATCCCCGGCACGACACACGGTTCCTGCAGCCGTCCGAGTCTGGCGATGATCAATGATATTTTGTGCAAAATCAGCAAAAAGTGTTCACAGATCAAAGAGTGAAATAATATCATCTGCTGTTGCCCCGTGGATAAATTTTTCCACGGGGATTTTTTTTATGGCGGCTGAGAGGAGCTGCGGTTCAAGCGAGGTTCCGTTGAGCATGGCACACAGCTGCGAAACATCCTCCAGCCCGAAGAAATCTCCGGTCATACGCAAATCCGCGATGCGATCATCTGCAACATTGAAGTTGACCCGGCAAGTGCCGAAGGGGAAACGTTTTCCCTGAGAATAAGAATAAGCTGTCTGCGTACCGTAGTTCCACTGCCAGGTGCGGTATTTTTCATCTGCCAGCTTTCCGGCGGCAGCGAGCATATCCTCCGGGATCTCCATGAACTCCGCGCCGGAAGCGGCGATCAGCGCATTGGAAAGCTGTGTCAAAAAGTTTTCCACATCCCATTGCGGCAGTAATTCGTGCAAATTTGCCACGCGCGAACGTACCGATTTTATTCCTTTGGAACGTATTTTTTCCGGATCGGGAGTAAGCACGCGGGTCAGCATGGATAAATCAGTCGAAAACAGCAGTGTCCCGTGAAAAAGTGTCCGGCTGCCCAGAACACTTTTGGCACTGCCGGAGATTTTCCGCCCGTCAACGACGATATCGTTGCGACCGGAAAACTCCGCCGCCACACCGAAACTTTTCAGCGCATCCAGCACAACACGGGCGTTGCGGACAAAGGCTTCCGGTTCCAATTGGCGGTCACGGACGGAGATGGTGAAATTTATATTGCCGAGATCATGGTAGACTGCACCGCCGCCGGTCATGCGGCGCACGACCTGGATACCGTGCGCTTTGACAATACCGGCATCGACTTCCGCCGCCGTGTTCTGGTTGCGCCCGACGATGACGGCGTTGCGGTTGCGCCACAACATGATGGCTTCATCAGCAAAATGGGAGGCGATGACCTCCTCCAATGCCAAATTAAAAGGAGCATCGGTGGAGGGATTGAACAAAAATTTCATACTTCACCGATACTCCGGACTTTTCTGCGATCGCAAATTTGAAATTACGGCATCGCCATGAAGGAGAAGATCAGGGCAAAGATCGCACAGGTTTCGACCACACCGAGTACGATCAGGTAGTTGGCAAAACCTTTACCGGTTTCAGCAAAAGCGATACAACCGGCAGCTCCGCATTTACCCTGCAAGATCGCCGAAGCCATCTGGGCGCAGCCGCCGAGAATACCGACAACGATGTATGCAAGAGCCTGCTCCGGAGAAGCAACGATTTTCGGCTTGGCAAGCACCATCATCAACATCGCGTAGATGGTCTGCGAAAGCGGGGCACCGACCATGGCGACCAGCAGGAACGGCGCAGCTTTACCCTGCTGATAACACTTTTTCCAGGCACCGATCGCAGTAGATCCTGCCATACCGGCTCCGATAGCAGAACCGACAGCCGCCAGACCTACTGAAAAATAACCGAACCCAAGAGCCAAAACCTGCATTTTATCCATTGTTATTACTCCTTGTCTTTATATATTTTTTTAAATGGATTAAAACTTTGACCACTCCAGGACAGACCGACATGATTGGCAAATTCCAACGTGTTCAGCCGTACCGCATGAACAAGCACGCTCAAAAATGCCAGCGCAATATTCAGCAGATGCCCTGCCAGCGCAACCAGTACCCCTGCCGGGATGAGAAGCACTGAAATCGAACTTACATCAAACGCCATATTGTTGAAACTTCCGGCAATGCACGCACCGGCAAGACCGACAGCGAACAAGCGGATGTAACTCAGTACATCAGTAAAACTGCCAATGATATCAAAGGGGAACTGGAACACCGCTGCCGGATTTTTCCAGTTGACACCGCACACGATCACCAGCGCAAGACCGATACCGTAAAGGTAATACATATACACCGGAAATTCACCGGGATAAACGATCAGACGTATCGTAAGGAAAAAGTTGCCCCAGACAATAAGTATCCACCCCAGATGCTGAACCAACGCCCGCCAGCTGCGTTCCCGGATCGCCCGCCAGATACGCCCGGTGGAAATCTGCAGCACCGCAAGGATAAAGCAGAAAAACTGCACATTCGCCTGTTTTGCAGTGCTTGAAGCAAAATCACGGAAACATTTCAGCGCGGGTATCTGCCATGAGCCGATCTGCGACAAGCCGAACCAGCTTCCGCACAACGCGCCCCATATCGTTGCCGCGATACTGAGGAGCAGCAGCAACCGCATCGGAGCTTTCAACGCCGGTTTCTTCCGTGCGGCGAGCAAACCGGACAGCGAAATCAAACCGAAAAGAACACCATATCCGGCATCACCGATGATGATCGCATAAAAGATGGTGAAAAAGATCAGCACACCACCGGAAATATCGATTTCCCAATAGCCGGGAGCGATGCCGAGAAAATCGAAAAGCGGCTTTATTATCCGGGTGAATTTGTTGTTTTTGAGCAGGACCGGAACCTCTTCATCCTCTTTCGGGTCGCGGATGAACAAGCCCCACCCTTGTTTTTTTGCTTCTTCGCGCAGAGCATCAAGCTCCGGTTCCGGTACAAATCCGCGCAGAACCGCGATCGCACCATGTTCACTCATGGCATCGGCGGCGCGGTCAAAATTATATTGATCCTCCAGTTCCCGGCAGTAACTTTCCACCGCACCATCTTCGCAGCTCAATGCGGTCAATTCTTCATCAAGCTGCAACAGCTGTGCCGTTATCGTATCTTTTTCCTGCTGCAATCCGGCAGGATCATCGTCCTCCGCCAGTTTGAAAACCGGAAGTGCCGCAATGGTCTCCTCTGAAAAACCGCCCGTGGCAACCGCCGCAAAATCGACCCGGTCACGACTGCGCCGGATAACAAATACTGAAACATCTTCCAACGTTTCGGCAACAGAAAATTCGTCCACACTGCCGGAACAGAGCAATACTGAAACGCCTTTTTTTTCCAACTCTTCCAGCGTCTCTTTTTGAAAATCGCCCCATACCGCCAGACGGTTGAGCCGCTGGGTCAGAACGGCTGACCGGTTCTCAAGTTCTGCTTTGCGGTCAAAGAGTTTTTCGGCTGTTTCGACAACGGTTTTTCCCCGGACGACAGAGTTATCGGAAGAGCTTGCCGCATCCTCCGGACGGAGAAGCTCCAATTGCTGCCGGACATGCCGGACTGCGCCCAGAAGTTCCGCAGAACTTTGAGCCGCGGCAGAACAGCGTTCTGTGTGCAGCAATTGCATGACACCAAGCCCGCGCAACGCTTCGAGCGCAGAACTTTCATCGCTTGCCAACGCCAGAAGCGTCACCGATTTCATCGGAACGATCATGGTTGATTATGAATCCTTTTTCTGTATGATTTCAATATCTTTACGGTATTAATATAGCCCGGAATTATCAAAAAATCAAACCGGTTATTCAAGAAATCCTGAAAATCTCCACTGATATCCCATAATTTTTCAAAACCGGGTTTTTTTGTCACTGTTTACTCAGAGAAATTTATGATTTTCAAAAAGTGATTTTGACAGATTCTGCAAAGATCGCGCAATTGCCTTGAACGCGACCGGCGGCTCCCGTCCTTTTCCGCTTTATCCTCCGCAGCCCCGGGCTGAGGAGGATGGTTTGATTTTTTATGGGACAACTGTGGTGATCACTTACGGCACTGCCCGCTGCCGCGAACAATGTATTTGTAGGTGGTCAACTCATCTGCCCCCATCGGACCGCGGGCGTGGAGTTTGTCGGTACTGATACCGATCTCCGCACCCATGCCGAACTCTCCGCCGTCCGTGAAGCGGGTGGAGGCGTTGACATAGACCGTGGAGGAGTCCACCATGGCGGTGAACGCGGTGATATTGGTGTCGTTGAAACTCAGAATACCGTCACTGTGGCGTGAACCGTAGGTGTTGATATGGGAAATCGCTTCATCGACACCGTCAACGACACGCACGGCAAGGGTCAGATCAAGATATTCGGCATAGTAATCATCTTCCGTGGCGGCAACGGCACCGGCGCAGTATTTTCGGACCGTTTCATCGCCGCGCACTTCCACTCCCTGTTCTTTCATCACCGAAGCAAAGCGCGGGAGAAATTCCGCCGCAATACTTCGGTCGACCAGCAAAGTTTCCAAAGCGTTGCAAACTCCCGGACGCTGGCACTTGGCGTTGACCACGATATCAAGTGCCTGCGCGATATCATAACCGCCGTCAAGATACAAGTGACAAACACCTTTGTAATGTTTCAGCACCGGCATGGTCGCATCCGCCACCACCGCCCGGATAAGCCGTTCTCCGCCGCGGGGGATGACCAGATCGATGTAATTATCCATCTTGAGCATAAGTTTGACCGCTTCATGTCCGACCCACGGAATAAGCTGGACCACGCCGTCCGGCAGACCGCAGCTGACTGCGGCGCGGTTCAACGTTCCGGCGATCGCCATATTGGAGTTGAAAGCCTCCTTGCCGCCGCGCAGAATGACCGCATTCCCCGCCTTGATGCAAATGCCTGCGGCATCGGCGGTGACATTGGGACGGGATTCGTAAATAATACCGATCACTCCGAACGGAACTGACACTTTGCTGATTTCAAGGCCGTTGGGGCGAACCGTCCGGGAAATTACTTTGCCGACGGGGTCACTCTGAGCGGCAACGGTACGCATACCGTCAGCCATAGCAGTGATGCGGGCATCGGTCAGAGTGAGGCGATCGACCATCGCCGGAGAAAGACCGTTTTCGACGGCAAGTTTCACGTCGGCAGCGTTGGCGGATTTTATAGCGGCGGCATCGGCTTCGATGGCGGCAGCCATAGCTTCGAGACAGCCGCGTTTGGCATCATCGGGCAAAACCGCAAGCGCGATAGCGGCACGTTTTGCCTTTTTTCCCATTTGATCGAGGACGATCTGCATTTCTTCGTTCGTCATAATAATAAATCTCCCAAATTAAACAGTTTTGCCGTATAATATAGTCCGGATATCTTCAAAGTCAAGTGGATTTTTACGCTTGCTGCGATGGCGATGCAGGCAGACTACTTCTCCTTCCGGTCCAGCATCCGGAACTCTCCCGGAGTCATCCCGTTCATCTTCCGGAAGAATCTGGAGAAATACCGGGCATCCGGATAACCGGACATCACCGCCACTTCACCGATACTCAAACGTTCATTCAGCAGCAGTTCTCTGGCGTGGCGGTTCCGCAAATTCGCCACCGTTGCCCCCGGCGGGAGGTCGTGGCGCATCTGCCACTGCTTCCGGAAGTTGGAAAAGCTCATCCCGAACCGGTGCGCCAGAAATTGAAAGTCCAGCTGATCGGAGTAGTGGTTGTTGATATACCCTTCGATCTGTTCGATGGGCGATGCTGTTCCGCTGGAATTTTCGCTGTAAAATGTCGCTGAAAGCATCGCCAGAGCCAGACAGTCGAGCTGGGTGCATACTGCCGGTGTTATCGGGACATAGAGCAGCCGTTTGAAGTTTTCCGCATACTCAAAGAAGATGGAATTCTGCGGCGGCATCATCAACCCGAAATCCCGGTATACCGGCGGCTTCCCTCCCAGGATACGTTCCGGATGTTCAAAGACAAAGTAGAGTTCATGGCAGGGTTTCAGCGCGGTCGTCACGGTATGATCTCCCGGCATCATCAGCATACAGTGCGGCTGAGTCAACACTTTTTTGCGCCCGTTCATCTCCACTTGAAACTCCATCTCCGGTGCCCCCACCCGGTAAGAAAACGACAGATGGTCGAAGCGGCGGTCAACGGAATAATCTTTATATTCCAGCCAGCCCGCCCGGTTCAGCGGTTCGATCCGGGACGAAAGCCGGGGCATGGTGTCGAAGTAAATTATAGACATGGTCGTTTATGAAACAAAAAATAGTAAATAATCCACATCAAAATTGTTGCTTTTAGCTTGATATTGGTTATAATATAGTCGAGGCATGGCAAAAATGCAAGTTTTTTGAAAATAAAAAAGGAGTTACCGGTATGAGAAAAGTTTGGTTGTGTCTTGGCGTGTGTCTGGCGTTGACAACTTTTGCATCAGAGGTGAAAGTGGATATGAAACAGTATCCTCTCACTTCGGGAAAGAGTTCGGTCAGTGCCGATGGAACGGTGTTGAAACTCTCCTCCGGAGCAAAGGATAAGATGGTTTCTTCCACCATCGAAATACCGGTGCGGCAGTACAGTCACTATGTCATCTCCTTCGAGATGCGCGGAAACGGGATAACGCGAACCTTCCGGGAATGGGTATACGGTGCCGGTGTCAATTTGCAGGCAGACAAAAAGGTCGTTTTCCGCGGCAGTAAAAGCGGACGGTGGAAGCACCGCACCGGGACTTTCGACTGGGAAAAGTTTGAGGTCAAATTCAAGACCTGGGATGAGCAGAGTGTCACCTTGAGCTGCGAATTGGCAAGTGCTTCCGGCAGTGCGGAGTTCCGGAACTTCACGCTCCGGGAAATTTCCCTTGTCCGTCCGGAAGTCAAAGTTTCCGGAACCGTCTTTGCCGATGCCAACGGCAACGGAAAGTATGATGCCGGTGAAAAGGGCATCCCCGGTGTCCGGGTGAGTGACGGCAAAGAGATCGCGGTCACGGATAACAGTGGACGTTACACTCTTAACCGTGCCGGCGGCAGATATATCTTTGCCTCCAAGCCGGATAACGCTGTCTTTGTGACTCCGTATTACCAGCCGGTCGCCGCCAGAGTCGATTTCGGTCTGCGGCAAATTGCGGCAAAGAAAAAGGTGGTCTTTTACACTCTCAATGACAGCGAATGTAAAGATGCCAACGGTTTTATTGATCCGGTCATCCGGGAACGGGCGGTGTCGCAGGGGGAATTTCTGGTACATTGCGGCGATATCGGCGATCAGGTCGGTCACTTGAAGAGCATGACAAAAGCAGGTATTCCCGTTTATTACACCATCGGCAACCACGACTTCAAGCGGGGAAAATCCGGCGGCGAAGAGTTTTTTGAAAAGAACTTCGGTCCCGTTTATCACTCTTTCGATCAGGGCGGAGTTCACTTTATCATTATGACCCACTGCGCCGGTGTCGATGTGGTTCCTTCCAGTGACTTTGAACAGCGGCAGCTCCAATGGCTGCGGCGCGACCTTGAACTGAACACTCTTCCTGTTGTCGTGTTCCGCCACCATCCGGTGCGCTGTGACGACCGTACCATCGCGCTCTTGAAAGCGGATAAAAAGGTTCTGGCACTGATTTCCGGTCATACCCACGCCACGATGGCACTCCGCGACGGCGGTATTCTCAATACGGAGTGCGCTCCTCCCAACAAGGGAGCGGTGGACAGCACCCCTGCCGGATTTTTGAAAGGAACTGTGGAAAACGGTAAAATCGATATCCGGTTGATAAATGATCTTTCTCCCCGTCCGGCTCCGGCGGCGGATGCCGGAGCCGCTCCTGTTAAACTTGCCGGAAACTGGGCGCAGTTCGGCAAAAACTCCGCCCGCGAAAGTGTTTCGGAAACCAAACTCGATATGCCGTTGAAGATCCGCTGGAAGGTTCAGCTTCCGGGAAAAATCTTCGCTTCATCGCCGCTTATAGTCGATGGTAAAGTCATCATCGCCGTTTTGGATGACACCAACGCCCGCGATGGCGCAGTCTTTGCTCTGAACGCCGCTGACGGCAGAGTACTCTGGAAAGCGGTCACCGGAACTTCCGTCAAACACACTCTCGGTTCCGACGGCAGCCGGGTTTACGGTTCGTGTGCTGACGGTACGGTTTTTGCGCTGGATATTGCCAACGGAAAATTTCTGTGGAAGAACAAGGTCAATGCCTGGTACCGGAATATGAACATCTTTTCGCCCGTCAATTTGTACAACGGGCGGCTCTTCGTCAGCGGCGACCACTGGACGGAGGTCAACCCGGTCAACGGCAGATTTGTGCGTAAAGATACCAAAATAAACTTCGGTTCCCCCTGTCTGGCGGGCGTGCTGATCGCTGACGGACGTATTTTCAGCGTGGAAAACTGGCGCAAGGGGATGCATTGCAATGACCTTAAAACCGGCAGGCAGTTGTGGCGCACCAGCGGAAAAGATTACTCCTACATCGATGCCGGTCCCGCGTGGAACAACGGCAAACTCTATCAGAAACTGGTCGGCAAAGTTCAGATGATAGATGCCGCAACCGGCAAAAAGCTCAAAGAGCAGCCTCTGCCGCGGGCTTTGCCGGTCAAGGAGAGTTTCTCGCATCCGGTGGTCGCCGGAGGAAAGGTTTTTGTCGGTTCCGCGCACGGAATGTTCGCCTTTGAAGCTGAAACGCTCAAGCCGCTGTGGAAGTTCACTCCCGCTCCGGAGATGATGCTGACAGTTCCGTATGCCGCCAAAGCGTTCCCCGCAGTTCAAGCTACTCCGGCGTATGCTCCCGGCATGGTGATCTTCGGCGGAGCGGACGGATATTTTTATCTCCTCGATGCTGAAAGCGGCAAGGCGGTGTTCCGGCTTGATTGCGGGATGCCCTTCTACTCCTCTCCGGCAGTTTCCGGCAACGCGGTCGTGACTGCCGCGTATGACGGTACGGTTTATATGTTTACCGGGAAGTGAAATTGAAACAAAAAATAGCAAAAAATCCACATTATACCTATTGTATATTGCTTGCGTTTTGGTTATAATAGTTTTGAACAGTGACAAAAAGGAGAGAAAATATGCTGCTTTCTGCGTACACGTTGTCTTACGGCAACTGGACGGTTATCCCGTCACATTGGGATCAGGTTTTCGGAGATATGAAAGAAATTGGTTTTGATGCTGTTGACCTCTCATTTTCCGAAAGCGAAGAGATGTACGCCATGCGGACGATCGAACAGCAGATCGCCATGGCGCATAAGCATGGTTTGAAAGTTTTGATCGTTCCCAGCCGCTTTGCCGGACGTTTTGCCGGTGCGCCGTTTATGGCGGGCGGGCTGACGGTGGCGCATCCGGAGTGGAACATTCCCGGATGTGCCTGTTCCTGCGTGGATGTGCCGGAGGTGGTGGAGGCGACGAAGAACTTCTTCAAAATGATCGTTACCACCTTTGATTGTGACGGCATCATCATCGACGAACCCAAGTGCGCGGAAACTCCCAGTTCCCATCCGGCGACCATTGCGAAATACGGCCGCCCCGGAACGGCGGAGGATGCCGGAAACAGTATGCTGGAATATCTCGGAGAAATCGTCAAAACGGTGAAAGAGTGCCGTCCGGAGCTGTCGGTAACGCTCTTCAATATGCCGTGGGTATCTTCGGATTTCACCAGCCGCAGTGCCGCGCTGCCGGGAATAGATTATGCCGGTTTTGACGGAACGCTTTGCAGTCACAGTTACTTCCACGGCGAAACCTTCCGGAGCAAGCCGCCGGTGGGCGAATTGTGGGAGCGCGCCAAAAAAGAGACTGCCGGAAAGTGCGGAACTTTCACGCTTATTGAAAATATGCTTATCCCCAGTTCCGAAAATGCAACCTATGAAAAAGAGTTGAACGAAACTCTTCCCGACTTGCGCCCGGATCATCTGGCTTGTTACTATTACGGTCACAACAACGAAGATGCTGAACTCATTCAGAAAATCACCGTTGACGCCTTGAAAAAATATATAATCCCAATAAAATAAGGAGCTGAGAATTATGTTTGAAACTGATATCTCCAAACGGACAGAACTCCATGAGCAAAGTGTGACTTCCGCCTGCAGGCGGGTGAAGTTGGTAAACTTCACCTTAATAGAACTCCTCGTGGTCATTGCCATAATCGCGATACTTGCGGCAATCTTGCTTCCGGCACTGCAGAGTGCCCGGGAACGCGGCAGAACGATCGACTGCTCCAACCGTTTGAAACAGATCGCCAGTGCCGTGTTTCAGTACGCTGACGACAGTGACCAGTTCAAAGTATGCGCTATTTGGATGTATACGAACAACTGGAGCGGAGCAAGTTCCATCCGGGAGGGCTACCATTACAAGCAGTTGAGCGGTCAGGACAGCAAGGATGCGGATGCCAAACGCTGGCTGCCCCACTACGATTCCGGATTCTGGCGGTGTCCGACGGTCGGTTCCATCATGGAAAGTGGCAATCCGAATACACCTGTGGTGCGCAACACCTACGGTCTCAACGGCAATCATGGCGGTGCCACCCACTTGAAACTGGATCACTCCCTCGGCGGTTCCGGCGCGGAAACTGCCAACCGGAATCTGGCTACGACCAAACAGGTGCGCCATGCGGCAAAGATGATGCTTTATACCTGCGGTATTCAGTACATCGTTCTGCCGAACGGTACCAATCTCTCCACCTCCGGTTACAATGCAAATTCGGGAAAGTCGTTGAATCAGAGTATTCTGACCCAGCTTATCGCCGGTCATGGAAAAGTTATTCCTCAGGCGTTTCTTGACGGTCATGACGAACAGACGGCAAAGAGCCAGTATGACTATCTTATCACCAAGTGGAAAAATGCCTACTGGATGGGCGGCTCTTTCTATGACCTCGGCGGTACGAAATTGTAAATAAAGGAATCGTTTAAAGTATGAAAAGGAGTTGTGTTATTTTCGCCGCGCTGTTTGCGCTGTGTTCTCTGTCCGCAGCGACGCTGGTCAGAAACGGCAAGGCTGAAAGTTATATCGTCATTCCGGAAAAAGCTCAGCCCAGCGTGGTCATCGCCGCCGAAGAGCTGGCGTATCATGTGAAAAAAGCCAGCGGTGCAGTACTTCCGGTCTACCGCGAAAATGCGGTTCCCGCGCAAGTGAAGGGAACTCCCGTCTATCTCGGCGATTGCCGTGTCCTGCCGGAAAAAGGTATCGACACCTCCAAACTCAAACCTGCGGCATTCATCATCCGTGCCAAAGGTAACGAACTTATCATCGCCGGACGTGACCGCGATACCGGTCCGGTCGGAAGTTCCTGGCACGCTGTGTGGCACGGTACGCTCTGGGGCGTTTACGAATTTCTGGAAACCGAACTCGGTGTCCTCTGGATCTGGGCGGATGAGAGCGGTGAAGTCATCCCGAAAACCCAAAACATCATCATCAAAGATAAAGAGCTGACTGCCGCTCCCAAGCTCCGTTTTACCGACCTTACCGCCCGTGAACCCAAACCGGATTTTGCCAAAAGATATTGGATCAATCCGGAAAATGCCAAACTTTTCTGGGAAAAACAGAGCCGCTTCCTGCTGCGCCACCGTATCGGTTCCGTGGTCAATATGAACTACTCCCACGAGTTCGGGCACTGGTGGAGATGGTACGGTAAAAAGCATCCGGAATATTTCGCATTGACCAACAGCGGCAAACGCGGTCCGCTTCCGGAGACTCCGGATGGCTGGGGCTGGGCATTTGTCGATATGTGCATCTCCAATCCCGCGTTTCATCAGCAGATCCTGAAAGACTGGGCGCGCCGCCCTGCCAGACTTAAGCAGTTGCGCCCTTATATCTGTGTCGGCTTGAATGACTTTCCCATCATGTGCATCTGCGAAAACTGCCGCGCCTGGGATCAGAAAGATCCCCGTTTCGCCAAATCTCCCTACTGGGGCAAGGGCAAAGTCCTGACCTTCAAAGAACGCTGGGCGGTCGCCAAAGCCGCATGGGGCGAAGAAGGTACTACGGCAGATGATATTCCGTCCCTCTCTGACCGTCATGCCCGTTTCCTGCTCGCGGTGCAGAAACTTGCCAATAAGCAGTATCCGGGAGTTCCGGTCGTGGCATTTGCTTACGCCAACTACCGCAAGCCGCCCACTGAAGTCAAACTCAATGACGGCATAATCATTCTCAACACTGCCGCGCTCTTTTTTCCGTACACCGATATCACCAGCCGTGACTTCCGCAAGGAGTGGATGGGGTGGCGCGATACCGGAGTGCTTCTTCACTACCGTCCCAATCTGCTCCACGCCGGTGGTACACTGCCGGTGTTCTATGCGCGGCGTTTTGCTGACGACTTCAAATTTGCCTACCAGAACGGTATGATCTCTTCGCAGATGGACTCTTTTATCGGAACTTTTGCCAACCAGGCTCCCAACAACTATGCGGTCTTACGTCTGCACAGCGATCCGGAACGGGACAGTAATGAAGTTCTGGAAGATTTCTACCGCTGTTTCGGTCCGGCTTACAAAGAGGTCAAGGCGTACTTCAGCTTCTGGGAAAAGTGTTCCGATGCCGTCACCGCCGGGATGTGGGATATCTGGCAGAAGCGCAACAGAACCGCTTCCGGTCTGGGCGGAACTTTCAAAAACTTTATCGCCATCGGCCCGGAATATCTGACTCCCAAAGTGTTGAAGCAGGGCAAAGCTCTCCTTGCCAAAGCGGTCAAAGCCGCCGCGAAAGATAAAGAGAGTGCCGCCCGGGTCGCGTTTCTGGTCAAGGGGCTGAAAGAAGCCGAACTTGCCGTGGCAGTGCGCCGCGCCCAGATCCGGATGGAAAAGGAGAAGACTCCCGCCGCCAAAGCCGCGTTCAAAGCCGCATGGAAGAAGCTCAACGATTACCGCCGGGAGATCGAAGGCGACTGCGTTATCGACACCGGCAAGATGCGGTTCCGTGAAAATACCGGTTTGCGTTGGCCGTTGAAGTGAATCCTTTGAGATATGTTGAGTACTGTTGAACACAAGACGGAGCTTTGCATCATCGGCGGCGGACTTGCCGGAATGGGTGCCGCCGTCGAGGCGGCGCGGAACGGTGTGAAAACTGTTCTCATACATGAACGCCCGGTGCTGGGCGGCAACGCCTCCAGCGAGATCAGAATGTGGATCTGCGGGATGTGGGGCTATATGGAAACCGGTCTCGTGGAAGAGTTGCGGCAGGAAAATATCCACCGCAACCCCGATGGCAACTATTCTGTCTGGGATATGCTTCTCTACGAAAAACTGCGCTTTCAGAAAAATTTGACTCTGCTGCTCAACTGCTCCTGTATGGATGCCGAAATGGAGGTAAGTTCCATCAAGGCGGTCAAAGGGTGGCAGATGACCACGCAGCAGTTTCACCGGGTGGAGGCGGATTTTTTTGCCGACTGTTCCGGTGACAGTATCCTTGCACCGCTGACCGGGGCGGAGTTCCGGTGCGGCAGAGAGGGGAAAGCTGAGTTCGGAGAATCCATGGCTCCGGATGTTCCCGATAAATGCACAATGGGTATGAGCTGTCTGATGCAGGCGCGGGAATACGCCTCCGCCCGGAAGTTCACTCCGCCGTCATGGGCGCACAGTTACCCCGATGATTCCGCATTGGAGAACCGTTATCATCTTCTGGGACCGTTGCAGAACTTCTGGTTTCTGGAACTCGGCGGCGACAGGGATTCCATCGGGGATACCGAAGATTTGCGCGATGAATTGTTGAAAACCGCCATCGGCGTTTGGGATCATATCAAAAATCACGGCGACCACGGTGCGGATAACTGGGCACTGGATTGGATCGGATTTCTCCCCGGCAAGCGGGAGAGCCGCCGCTATGTCGGGGATTACATCATGACTCAGGATGATATTCTTTCCGGCAGACATTTTCCTGACAGTGTCGCTTACGGCGGCTGGCCGGTCGATGACCACTTCCCCGGAGGATTCCTCCATCGCGGCGTACCCAATACCCACGTTTATCCGGAGCGGGCATACGGTATACCTTTGCGATCGCTGTACAGCTGCAATATCAACAATCTCTTCTTCGCCGGACGGAACATCAGTGTTTCCCACATGGCGTTGAGCAGTACCCGCGTCATGGCGACCTGTATGTTATTGGGGCAGGCGGTGGGCGCAGCGGCGGCAGTTTGCCTTGAACATAAAGTTTCTCCGCGTGAAGCGGCGGAAAAGTATATTGATGAGATCCAGCAGCGTTTGATGGAAGATGACTGTACTCTGCCGGGTATGGAACGGCGCCGTCCGGAGTTGACGGTCAACGCGAAACTTACCGCATCCTCCGGCAACGGCGAAAATCTCCGGCGCGGAGCGGATCGGGATGCCGGTTTCTGGGAGGCTGAAAACGGCGACTGGGCGGAGTACGACTTCGGTTCTGCGGTCAATGTGCGTGAAATACGGGTGATATTCGACACCGACCTTGAACGTAAAGGTGATGTCGGACGGAATCTTCCTGCCGGATATACTCTGGATATGCCGGAAGTGAAAACGACAGATAAGCTGATCGCCGGATTTACCATTTTGGCTGACGGTAAAGAGATTTTCCATACGGACGAGCAATATCTGCGCTGTTTCCGGCTGCCGGCGGATATTTGCGCCCGGCGGATCAAACTGCAGATCGACCGCACCCGCGGCGCAAGCGGAAAAGTTTTTGCCTTTGATGTCAAGGGCGATGAAAAATAATTTCTGGATTCGGAAATGGATTATTATAAAATCACACCTATGGTCGTTCCGGCGGATACTGAGTCGGAAATCCGTATTGAACCGTTGTTTGCTCACGCTGAATTTCCCCGCGACCCCGGAAAAGTCGTCGTGTTGTTTTATCCGTGGGACGGCTTGATGGCAGAGGGGAATTTCCACTCTTACGACGGGATACCGGAGTCTCCGGATATGCTGGTGAACGATTGGCACTTTGAGGGCAAAACGATCGTTTTCAAGCGGTGTTTCCGGGGGGAGCAGGAGTTCAATGTTTTGATAACAGTCAAAGATGATGCGGGAAATGTGAAAAAGAAAGTCCAGCTGCATCTTTATGCGCTGAACTCTGACCTTTACGCGCTCCGTCCGTTCCGGGGCAATATCCACATCCACACCAATGGTTCGGACGGCAGGGAAGAATCCCGTTATGTTGCCGCCCGTTTCCGGGAACTGGGGATGGACTTTTGCTCCATCAGCGACCACCGCAACTATGAGCCGTCGATCACGGCGATGGATTACTGGAAAGATTTGAATTGCGACTTCAAACTTTTTCCCGGAGAAGAGGTGCATTCTCCGGGGAATCCGGTGCATATATTGAACTTCGGCGGCAGATACAGCGTTCATAAAATGAGTTACGACAACGAAGAGCAGTACCGCCGCGAAGTCGCGGAAATAGAAGCGCAGCTCCCAGCCGGATTGTCCAAAGAGAGCGCGTTTGCCGTTGCTTCGGCGGAGTGGGTCTTTGATGAAGTGCGTAAAGCCGGAGGCGTGGCGGTCTTCTGCCATCCCTACTGGTACACGCAGCAGTATGTGATAAACACTCAAGTGTCGGATACGATCTTTCAGCGGCGCAAATTCGATGCCTTTGAACTGCTGGGAGGCTTTCATAAACATCTCCCGGGGAGCAACAATCTTCAGGTCGTCCGTTACTACGATGAGTGTGCAAGAGGAAATGTTTTCCCGGTGACCGGATCCGATGATTCGCACGGTACTGACCGGTTTCTGCATCCGGAGCAGTTTGTCAACAGTATGACCGCCAGTCTGGCGGGATGGTATTCGACCATCGTCTTTGCCAAGTCGTGTGAGTTTTCCGACATCGCCGACGCCCTCCGGAACGGGATGAGCGCGGCGGCAGAGGAGATCGAAGGGGAGATGCCGCGGGTCTATTCGACCTTCAGATTGAGCCGTTACGCTTCATTTCTGCAGCGGTGGTACTTCCCGATGCACAAGGTGTTGTGTGCGGCGGAAGGCGCGTTGATGCTGCGGGTGCTGAGCGGCGATGCGGCGGCGGCGGATGCGTTGAAAGCGTTGCGCGGTTCGGTATCGCGTTATCAGAAGCAGGTGTTCGGGTGTTGAAATAAATCAGGTGAAATATGCAATACGCTACCCCATTCAAGGTTCGCAACGGCACGATCTATGATGCTGACGGCAGGATCGTGCGTCTCTTCGGTGTCAACTATTACGCGCCGTTCAATCACAATTTTTACAACATACTGGAACTGGGCAAAGATCACTGTCAGGCGATAGATGAAGATTTCCGCCACTTTGCCGAATTGGGTGTCCGCTTTATCCGCATCCACCTTTATGACCGGGAGATCACCGATCAGGAGGGAAACATCGTCGAAAACCTCAATCTGGATATCTTTGACTACCTTCTGGAAAAGGCGGAAGAGCAGAACATTTACATCATGCTCACCCCCATCGTCTGGTGGAACACGGTCAGTACCCAGATCGCGGTCGAAGCGGATTACGCTTACTGGTACACCGGTTCCCATCCCAACTTCGGATTTGCCAATTTTTACAGCAAGGACAGTCTGATCTGGAATCAGGATGCCATCGAGTGTCAGAAACGTTATTTCCGCACCCTGTTTTCTCACAAAGGCAAGCGGAGCGGCAAGCGCATTTGCGACTACGCCAATATCGTGGCGGTGGAGCCGTTCAATGAACCGGATTATATTGTTCCGTGGCTGGTGGAGAGCGATGATACACCGCCCGATATGGGGTGCCGGGTCTTTTCGCAGGGAAAACTGCGCCGCCGGCTCAAGGAGATCTTTTGGGCGTTTGCCGAAGAGCATCCGGAGTTGACTGATACGCAGGCGGTGTGTGATGCGTTCAATGCCAAAAATCTCAAACACTATTTCGGAGAACTGTTTCCCATTATCGACGAATATTTCGGTGACCGGACACTCAAGACCAGTTTTGTCGGCTACCGGGGCCATGTGTCGCCGGAGCAGGATGCACTGCTCAAGGCGCATGGGGTCGAAGCGATCTCTTTCAACTCCTACCTCAACGCCAGCGGCTTTGACGGCGTGAACACCGACAGCACCAACCATCTGCCCATGGCGGAACGGTGGCTGAACGAAGTGCGGGAGTACTGCCATTCCGAACTGCCGCGGCTAATTTATGAATTTGATGCCACCGGATGCCAGAACGGTTATCCGCTGGCGGCGCAGGCGGCGGCGTTCCGGGAGAACCGCGTTCAGATGGCGGCATATTTCACCTACACTCCGGCGGCGGTGGCGCAGTGGAACCCCGGCTGGCTGGTACACTTTCTGTCGATGGAACACACTCCTGCCAAAGCGGCTGGTTTCGCGGCGGCGGCGGCGATCTTCCACAGCGGCAATGAACCGGAAACGGAGATCGCAGATGAACACTGGCAGGGCAAAAACTTCACCATCGACCGGAACGGCGATCTGGTAATTTACGCTGACGAAAAGGAGTTTTACTACTCCAACGACACCGACCGTGTACCGCCGTCACCGGAAACGCTGGAAAAAATCTTCGGTCGCGGTACTTCCGTTGCGGCATCGTGCAGCGGCAACGGCTGTTATGTGTTGGAAAAGTGCGCGGAAAAAGAGTGGCTCCTCCATCTGCATCCGGCGCAGAAGTTTCTCTGCGACCCCCAGCGCGGACGGCAATACCGCCACATGGCGAACCGCTGGATATCCTGCATCAAAGAGCCGCCGGTATCGCAGATTTCCGACCGGGCGGTTGAATTTACGTTCAAACTTGCTCCCTGCGAAAGTATTACATCCGTTGATGGCAGAATATGCGGCGAGCTTACTGAACGCGGTACCCGGCTGCTGCATCCGGGCGATTACCGGATAAAATTGAAATAAAGAGAGTTGCGTTATGAGATTTTTATGGAAAGACCCGCTGGAATGGTTCTTCCCCGATACGCTTGAAAATTTGAAGCGGGGAATTGGGCAGGTCGAACTTGATGTTGCGCGCGGCGGATGTGCTTCTGCGGCGGCGGTGATACTTGATCTGCCGGAGGGGGAGCGGATAACTTTGGATTGTGATGATGCCCGGTGCCGGATATTTGAAATGTCCGATGTGTGTGTAAACCGCAACACGGCGGAAGTTTCATTCGCCGCCCGCGAGGGCAATCCCAAGTCGAAGTCGGTCATCCGCGATGCACCGTTCCGGGAATTTGATGTACTCAAGGAGTATAACGATCCTGCTTCTGCTTCCGGCAGGGGAAACATCTTCTACATCCTGCGCCCGGCGGGGTACGATGAAGAACCGGGGAAAAAGGTCATCACGCTCACGGTACGCGCCGGAAAAAAGGCGATCGCAAAATACTTTACCGTGAACATCTCTTCTGTCAAACTGCCGCCGGTCGGCGCGGATTCCGCCATATTGACCAACTGGTTTGATTTGAAACACTTCGGTTTCCCCGGCAAGTTGGAGTTGTGGTCGCCGGAGTTCTGGGAAAGCCTCCGGGAAAATGCGGAACTTATGTGTCACATGCGGCAGAATACCATCTTTGTACCGCTGGAACACTTCTTTCACTATGATAAAGAAAATGGCACTTATACCCTTGACCGTGATGTATTGAAAGAGTATATCGATACCTTTACCGCCTGCGGGATGTATTGGATAGAAGCCGGACATCTGGGAAAGCGCGATGGAAGCTGGTTCACCTCGGAGTTCAAAGTTCTGCTCTCCGGACACAGGGTACGTTCCAAAGAGGGCGCGGCGGATATCGCTCAGATGGCAGGATTATTGAAGGCGTTTATCGATGAACACGATCTGAAAGAACGGTGGATACAGCACGTTGCCGATGAACCCATTGAGTGCAACGCCGACTGTTACCGTATCTTCTGCGGCATCGTGCGGAAATATCTGCCGGGGATAACCATTATGGATGCGTTGAGCGATCTCAATATCGCAGGTTCCGTCGATATCTGGTGTCCGCAGGCGCAAGTGTATCAACGTGAGCAGAACGCCTTTGAAGCGATGCGCAAGCAGGGAGATAAGTTGTGGCTTTACACCTGCTGTCACCCCGGCGGCGCGTGGCTGAACCGGTTATCTGACGGCGAACTGCTCCGGCCGCTGTTGTTGGGGTGGGGCTGTGGTGTCAACGGTATCGACGGTTTTCTGCACTGGGGCTGGAACCAGTACCGCCATTACACGCGGGAAGATCTGCCGGAGGTGCAGGACCCGTTTGAGGACCTTGCTCCGCTTCAGCATGATACGGCGATAAATTATCTGCCGCCGGGAGATACCCATATCGTTTATCCGTCGGAAGATGGACATGTTTATTCTTCTCTGCGCCTGGAGGCGCAGCGGGAAGGGATGGAGGATTGGGAACTTATCCGGATGCTGAAAGTCAAATCTCCGGAAGCGTGCGCCGCGATAACCGGGAAAGTTTTCCAGTCGTTCAAAAAATTTGCCAAAACTCCCGGAAAGATCCGGGCGGCACGGCGGGAACTGCTCAAAGCATTGGAGTAAAGTTATGTATTACGCCGTGATAGTCGGTATTCTCTGGAGCTGTACCGGAATTTTTTACGGTCATATCAGCCGCAGTAAACTGGATGTCTGTCTGGTTTGGATAAGCTGTGCGCTGGTAAGCATCGTGTTTGCCGGGCTGAGCGGGATAACAGATGTGCCGGCTCTGGTTTCAGGAGATATCCCGCTGCCGTCGGCGGGCTATGCCGGATTTATGTTCGGAGCGGGAATGCTCAATCTTTGCGGTTCGCTGACACTGTATCAGGCGTTGAAGCGGGGGAATCCCGGCGTGGCGTGGGCGATCGGGCAATCGGCGTTGATCGTGCCGCTGATTGCGTTATCGATCTGGTACAAAGAACCGCTGCAAACGTATAAATTGCTGGGTATCGCGTTGATAATCGGCGGGATAATCGCACTTGCCGGAGATAAGAACAAAGGCGGTACTCCGTTACAGAAAACGGGGATAATTCTGGCACTGCTGGCGTTCTGCATCACCGGGTGTGCCGGGACGATGACCTCCTCCAGCGGATATTTTTCCTATGTGGATAAAGGCAATATCCGGACGGTCATCACCTTGAGTGCCTATATGCTGACTGCGCTGATCTGGAAACTCTCTTCCCGGGATTTCAGTTTCACTCTCAACTTGAAAGCTCTTTGCATAATCGTGTTGATGTCGCTCTCCACTTGTTGCGGGATATTTTTGCAGTTCAAAGGTCTGGATCATCTGGCGGCGAAGCGGGCAGGGGGGATATTTTTCCCGCTGGCGATCGGGATATGTGTCGCCTTCTTCACGCTCTACACCATAATCGTGAAAAGAGAAAAGTATTCCGTAAAAGCCGGATGCGGTCTGGCGGCGGTTATATTGGGTATAATCGTTATTTCCAATGTTGTAAGTTTATTGATATAAAGGAAATGTCAGGAGTTGCGTGAAATGAAAAAGTTTTTGTCCATTGTGATCTTTCTGGTATCTTTACTGCCCGGCATCCTCTCCGGCAGTACATATCTGGTCGATGTCACAGTCGAATGTGAAAATGAAGAAGCAGCGTACTCGGCATACTTGAAATTTTTACCGCTGCCGCAGGGCAAAGAGGTGGCATTTTCCTGCCGCTGGGATGATTCATCGCTGGGGCACGCCGCGCTGGTGCCGCTGCTGAAAAAGTATGGTTACAAGGCGACATTTTACCTTAATGAAAGCGGCAAAAAAGCGTTCTGGCAGAAAGTTTTCCCGCAGCTGTACCGTGACGGCTTCACCGTTGGCAATCACACCCGGGGACACAAGGAACTGCCCCGCTTGAGTGCCAACGGCATCCATTATGAGATCATGGCGTGGAAGATGCTTCTGGAATACCGTTCCGATCAGTGTGTCACGACCTTTATCGTTCCCTACGGCAAGATAAATTCGCCGTACTTTCCCGGCGTTGATAAACTTATCGGTTCGATACTGCGCCGGGCGGGAATTTATGGCGGAAGTGATTTTTCTCCTGAAATGTACCGCTTTTACGGCACAGATAAACGCGCTTATTTCAGCGGCGCGATCGTCCGTCCGGGGGATCGCAACACTAAAATGGATAAGTTTGATGCAGACGTGAAACGGCATCTCGCTGCCGGAGCGGAACATTTGTCTCTGGGCATCCACCCGTGGCACTCTCCGGCAGATTTGAAGGTGTTGGATGCGTGCTTGAAAAAGTACGCTTTCAATCCCCGGTGGTGGTATTGCAATGAAAACGATTATATTGCGTACAAGTTCCTTTTCCACAATGCGAAGGTGGTGCGCAAGGTCGTTAAGGGCAAGATCGTTCATTTTCAAGTTGAACTGCCTTCTCCCGGACGTTTGGGCAGTGATACTGCCCTTGATGCACTTTGCGCCGGAAAAGTTGTTTCGATCCGCCATACGGAGAAACTTCCGGAAAAAATCGGTATCGCTTCCTCCGGAAACGGTTTGTGTGCCAAGTTCCCCGGAGTGCGGGCGTTTCTGAAAAAGGGCGGTGACAATACCTTCCGTCTGGAGCTTACCAATAACGGCGCGCCGTTGGAGGATGTGAAGCTTACAGTCATCCTGCCGCCGGTCTTTAAAGATGAACAGCAAGTGCTCTCCTGCGGTAAAGTGGAAAAAAGTTTGAACCGGAGTGTGTATAAATATACCCGGCGCGACCCGGCGCGGGAAAGCAGCGGCAGAGAGCTTACGGCAGTCGCTGTCGATTTTGTCCGGGAGGGCAAAGCCGGAAGGCTCTGGGTACAGCACATTGAGGAGATCAAACATCCGGCAGGGACGTATCCGCTTTATTACCGTTATGCGGCGTTGGATAAAAACGGACTTCTGGCACTTTCCTGCGGCAAAGGCGATTTAAGATCGTTCACTGCGGTGCAGAGCAAGCCGGAACAGCGTGCCGGTATCTTCTCTTTGCGACCGGAACCGGATTGGAAAACCCTTCCGCTTATCGCCGTGGTGGAGTTCACCGGCGGGCGGAGTGTTACTCTGTGCGGTGAATTGCCGCCGGAGGTCATCATCAATGGAAAAGTATTCAAAACTTCCCGGAACCAGGTCAAATTTTCTGCTCCGGCAGGACGGTGCAGAGCGGTGATGTGCATTCCGCCCGGAGTGCGGATGCTGCGTGAGATCGCGGTCATGGTGCGGTGATCAATCCTGTGCCGGAACAAAGCCATGTTCCGTCAGGCATCTGATGATCGCATCGACTGCCCGCGTCGGGGTGCTGGCACCTGAGGTTATGCCGATAAGTGGAGCCTTTTCCAGTATTTCACCGGGGATTTCTTCGTGACTGTCCACGCGGAACGATTTTGCGCCATGTTCAGCGGCTATCTCCTGCAGGCGGCAGGCGTTGGAACTGTGTGCTGAACCGGCGACGATCACCACCGGACAGCGTTTGGCAAGCGCGATAACGGCGTTCTGCCGCTTAAAAGAAGCATCACAGACACCGGCAGAGTATTCCAGTTGGGGGAAACGTTCTTTCAGCAAATTCAATGCGGTATCGCTCCGGGCAGCATCGACGGTGGTCTGGGAGATAAAGTACGGACGTTTCAGTTCCGGCAGGGCGGCAATGTCACTGTCGGAGGCGACGATAAAGGTTTTGCCCGCGCGGGAGTTTCCGGCAACACCGGTGACCTCCGGGTGCCCGGATTTGCCGAAGATGACCAGTTCCCGGTCATCTTCCAGAGAGGCGGCGATATCATGCAGTTTTTTTACCAGCGGGCAGGTGGCATCGACCACAGTCGCGGCACGGGAACGCAAGAGTGCTTCTGTTTGCATATCCACTCCATGTGCGCCGATAACGGCGATCGCGCCGCCGGGAATCGCGTTTATATCATCGGTAAAGCAGACGTTACGCGCTTCGTACTCTGCCGTGACCGCAGTGTTATGCACCAGTTCGTGCAGGACAAAAACGGTTTTTCCATCGGCACCGGCGATGGTTTCGTCCAATTTCCGCAGTGCGGAAAATACTCCGCCGCACATACCGTGTATATCGGCGATCATATAATATTTACTCATAGATCATCTTTCCTGAAAATAATATCGCGGTCAATAAAAGGGACGAGACGGACGTTTTTTGCATATTTTTTCAACCTTTTGCTCCGGTTCAGCTGGAATGTACTCAGCACCAGAGTGAAATTCGTTTTCCCCGCCGGTACCGGAGTGGCATATCTGCGGCGGTTGCGCGGCGGCTTTTCCCGGAGGAAAGCGAGGAAATCTTTGCGCGATACGGTTATCACGCAGAGGCGGTTGCGGTAGGGAAAGAGTTTCAGCATTTTGTTCAGAGTGTGATTGCCGCGTTTCAGTTCCGGTGAATCTATGACTGCGGCATCGGCACCGGCGGCAGTTTTTAACTTTTTCAGCGTGCGGCGGATAAAATCATCGTGATCGCGCACGGTGATCGCCGGAGTGTATAAACGTTGGGCAAGCGCGGCTCTCATTCTGGCATTGAGCGCGGCAAGCTGAGCATCGGGCTTACCGGCGGGGCGCAGTAAATTGGAGGTGATGATCTTCCCGTGGACGGGATCGTGTTTCACTGTTACCAGTACGGCGGATGCGCCGTAGGCTCCGGGCTGGACGATCAGAGATCTGCCGTTGCGCTGACCGGCGATCTCGCGGTGGGTGTGCGCGCAGAACAACATATCTATTTCCGGATGATCGTGCAGAAATTTTCCCGCAGCCATGCCGTGAAAATAATCTCCGCCATGACGTGCCAGAATGATGATATCCACGCGGTGCCGGGATATCTCTTTCAGTGCGGCATTGATGGACGGGAGTTCATCTTCAAAACTGTAACCGGGAAAGAAGCGGCGGATCTTATACATTCCGTGATCGGTCATGCCGATGACGGCACATTTGAATTTGTTGCGTTCGATGATCTTCCAGGGGAAAACCGGGAGCTTCCCGCACCGCCACTGTCCGAGCAGGGTTCCGGAAAACCGGCTGTAACTGCGCGTAAACTGCCCGGCAGAGAGTTCAAAATCGTGATTGCCGGGGATGATAAAGTCATACTTCAACGCATTTAGCGCATCTATCATCACCTCCCCGTTGCTGATATCGTGCGCGGGTTCCCCCTGAAACAGATCTCCGAGGTCGATCTTGACCGCATCGGGATATTTCCGGAACAACGCTGCCAGTTGAGAGAGAGGTTTCAGCTGACCGTGCAGATCGCCGGTGATGATGAATTGCACACTTTGCCCGTTGGCATGTGCGTGCAGGGTAAACGCGAACAGGAGTGCAAACAACAGCAAACGGAGGCGTTTCATCATTTTTCCTCCTCCGGAAGGGTAAGCAGATGGCCGATTTCAACCTTGGTCAGAGAGTGGGCGATGTTGCTGCGCAGATCAGGAATATGGCGGCTCAGCTCTTCGATCACCCCTTGGAAATAGACCCGGTCGCCCTGTTGAAGCTGTTCCCGGTAGCGGCATATCCCCGCCTGGGGCAGCGCGAGAGTGGAGGTGTACTCTTTTATCAATGCCTCCGGAACCAGTGCCAGCGGGCGGATTATCACCGGATGTTCCGGGGCGTCCGGTTGTACTTTCGGTGCCATGGTGGTGATCCCCTGACCGCGGCACAAACTTATCAGCATACTGGAAATGATATCGTCAAGGTGCTGTCCCAGCGCAAGTTTATTACATCCCAGTTCCTTCGCCATGCCGTAGAGTTTTCCCCGGCGCAGCCGGGAACACAAGACACACGGCGCCCGGTCGAAACCTTTCTCCTGCACGATGGAAGCTATATCCATTTTCAGCGTGTGATGGCTCCACTTCTGTTCCTGGCAGTAGGTTTGTACTTCATGGATACCGAACTCCGGAAAGCCCGGGTCGAAAGTGACACACTCCAATGAAAACTTCACCGGTGCCGCCTGCTGCAAATGGTTCAGTATGTGCATCAATGCCACGCTGTCCTTGCCGCCGGAAACACCGACCAGTATCCGGTCTCCATCTTCGATCAGGCGGTATTTTACGACGGTTTCTCCGGCGAGGCGGCACAATTTTTTGAATACTTTACCCATAGAATGAAAAATACGCCGGGAAACTTTCCCGGCGCAGAGAGAATGCTGGATCATTCGTGCATGAAGATCAACTGCCCGAAACTGCTGGCTGAGTGGACCTGACCGCCGCCCCAGGTGGAGTGGATGGTGTGATCGCTCTTGTCTTTGCCGCGTTTGGGGCGCACACGGTAGAAGAGGGCGCGGACTTTGTTGTTCTGTTCCACGGCGATGTTGACCGACTTCAGCGGAATGACCGCCACGCCGCGCCATTCACTTTTGGTGATTTTGCTGAACGCTGTCCATTTGGTGCTCCATGACGCATTGGTTCCCAGAGCATCGTAGATGCCGTTTTCGCCGTTGGCATAGCAGTTGAACGCCAGATGATAGTAGCCGTCGCGCTCGTTGCCGATAAAGATTTCCACATGGTCGCCGGTAGGCCACTTGTCCCTGGGGGAAACTTTGTAGGCTTCAAGTTCACCGGGGAAGGGGCAGCGGAAACCGACATACAGCGTTTCACCGTTGTGGATGACCTTGACTTCGGTGGGTTCCTGAGGTTTGACGGAAGGGGAACCCATCTTGGTCATGGGAGAAATGACAGCGGCATTTTTCCAGATACCGGAATCAAAGTCGAAGCCGGGGAAGTTGCGGATGGAGGCTTTGGGAACTTTCTGTTCCACGCTCGCTCCGGTCGCCGCCTGTTTCAGCCAGGATTCAAAGGTCGCCGTAAGGCGGGCAAGATGATCTTTGGAACGGGGATCTTTCACCGTTTTTGCCGCTTCCGCCAACGCCTCCCGGCAGGGTTCGACCAGCTTTTTGCCGACAACATAGTACCCCATATCTGTGCGGTAATCATCGTTGAACGCCGCCGGAATGGGATCGTTCACCCAGCTGTCACGGAGCAGTTTGTAGAATTTTTGAACTCCGGGGGCACCTTCACGGTAGGTGCGCTTGATATATTCGTTGCGCAAAGCATCGGGGTCCTGCCAGGGATCCCAGTAGAGCATATTGATGGTCCAGAATTCGGGACCGACGATGCTGAAGAAATCATTTTCTGTAAAACCTTTGCCGCTCTGCGGATAACCGGGACGGTCGCCTTGAGACAATTCG
This sequence comes from Lentisphaeria bacterium, assembly GCA_017508135.1. Lineage (GTDB taxonomy): Bacteria > Verrucomicrobiota > Lentisphaeria > Victivallales > Victivallaceae > UBA1784. The sequence continues at coordinate 26,708 of JAFVZN010000066.1, forward strand.
GAGTAGATCATGCGGATGCCGCGCTGGTTGATGTGGCGCAGATCGGTGGCGATGATATTGGATTGGGCGCGGGGGAATTTACGGAAGCAGTAATAATATTCCCGCCACATGAGACCGCTGCTCATTTTGGCATACTCATTGGTGCGCTTGAGCCATTTGGCGTTGGTCGCGCCGAAGAGGGTCTGTTTGTCGTTGCGGACGTAAGGACAGAAGCTGATAAAGATATTCTTTTCCACCGGGATGGCGGGAGGCGTGGCGGTGAAGAAGTAACCGAAACACTTGATGCCGAGCTGCGGACGCTCTTTCGCCACCGCACGGGCGACCTGGTTCAGGAACATATAGAACTGGGTCGAACGGAAGCCTTCTCCGGTTTTGGTGATGACTTTGCCGTTGGGAAGTTTGATCGGTTTCTCGCACTCCGGGCACTCGCAGCAAATGGGGGTGTCGTCGATCATGATGTTGATGGTCGCATAGTATTCGGGAAGTGTTTTGACGATGCGGAGAGTTTCCGCTATAAAGGTCTTGGTCATCTCTTTGTTGGTGTAGCAGAGCTGGGTATAACCTTCTGTGCGCCGCTTGCCGCCGACGAGCATATAAAATTCCGGATTGGTCTTGCCGAACTTTTTCTTGGGCAGCCAGAGCGTGGACATATTGTGACCGCCGCCGTACTCCATGATGAAACCGTGATCGAGTTCTCTGCCGAGGATGGAGGGATTGGAGCCGCCGGGAGCCCAGTTGTTGCCCAGACGGGAAACATACATGAAATACTCTTCACTGCGGACGGCGAGATTGCCGTTGGCTCCCCAGCCGCGCAGACGGAATTTGGGATTGTCCACATAGTCGGAAATCGAAAGTTTCAAGTCGGGGTCGACAGTATAGATCGCCAGCTCCTTGTAGGGGCGCACCCAGACGAAGTCGGTGTGCTTGTAGATGAAACGGTGAACGCCGTTCAGCACGCCGCGCGGATTGTTGCCGATGATGAGGATCTTGTTGGAACGTTTCAGCACGGTATAACCGTCATCTTTGAGCTTTTGCACACTGCGCAAAGCTCCTCCACGGAGGAAGGGCTTGATGATGGGGCAATCTTTGGTACCGAGAACGAAGATAGTCGGCTTCCAATGGTCGGCATTGTGCTGGATGGAGTAACGCGATGTCGTGATGAGGCGCAGATAATTCTGCAACTCTTTTGCCGCATACTGCACCGCGCGCGGCGCATCAAGGTCGATCGCGATGTGTCCGGAGGCTTCACCTTTGACCGCGATGGTGATGGGAGGAACTTTTTTCGTTCCTGCATTTTTGGCTTTAACAGTTTTGGGTTTGCGGACTTTGCCGGCAGGGGCGGCAAAGAGCGCGAACGCACTGCATAACATGATGATAGAGAGCAATGATCTCATAGTTGCGATTCCTTATTTTTATTCCAGTGAAAATACCAATTCGCCAAAACCTTTGACATCGTGCGGTGTCGCGCCACCCCAGCTGGAGTGGGCATCGGAACGGTTGATGTTTCTGCCGGAACGGGTACGGCAGAAGAGAAAACGCGCTTTGTTGTTTTTCTCGACCGCGATCTTCACCGCGCGCAGCGGTATCGCCGCCACGGCGCGCCATTCGCCATCGCGCATTTGGGTTTGAACACGCCACGGGATATTCCATTTGGCATCGGTCTTTTGGGCATCGTAAGTGCCGGTGGTGCCGTTTGCGAAGCAGTTGAACGCCAGATGGAAATAGTTTTCTTTGCCGTCAGCGATGAAAATTTCCACTCGGTCGCCGGTGGGCCAGACATCGCGGGGGGAATCTTTTTTAGCATAAACTTTGCCCGGAACCGGACAGCGGAAAGCGATGTAAAGCGTATCGCTGTTGTGGGTGAACTTGATTTCAGTCGGTTCTTCGGCTTCCAGCTGCGGCTGTTTCATCTTGCGCAGAGGATTAAGTTTTCCGGCGTTCGCCCAGATCCCGGAATCGAAATCAAACCCCGGGAAGGCGCGGTTTTCGGTTTTAGTAACTTCGGTGGAGGAGACTTTTCCGGCGGAAGCCTGCTTCAACCAATCTTCAAAGGTCGCGGTCAACCGGGCAAGCTGCTCTTTGGAACGGGGATCTTTGACCGTTTTTGCCGCTTCTGCCAGTGCCGCCCGGCAGGGCCCGGTCAACTTTTTATTGACGACATAGTGACCCATATCGCGGCGGAAATCGGTGTTGAACTGACTGGGTGCCGGATCGTTGAGCCAGCTGTCGCGGAGCAGTTTGTAGAATTTTTGAACTCCGGGGGCACCTTCGCGGTAGGTGCGTTTGATATATTCGTTACGCAAGGCATCCGGATCCTGACGGGGATCCCAGAAGAGCATATTGATGGTCCAGAATTCGGGACCGGTGATATCGAAGAAGGCATGTTCCGATGCCGGACGTTTCCGGTGGAGAAATTCCGGACGGTCACCCCAGGAGAGTTCGGAGTAGATCATGCGCACACCGAGCTTGTTGATGAAACGCAGATCCTGCGCGATGATATTCGCCTGAGCGCGGGGGAAGGCGGCTCCGGAGTAGTAGTATTCTCTCCAGATGACTCCGGGACTCATGGCGGCATATTTTTTGGTACGCTCAAGCCAGCGGGCGTTGCTGGGACCGTGGAGGGTCTCTTTGTCGTTGCGGACGTAGGGACAGAAGCTGATCCGGATATTCTTTTCAACAGGAATTTCCGGTGGAATGGCGGTGAAGAAGTAGCCGAAACACTTGACTTGAAGGCGCGGGCACTCTTTGGCGACTGCCCGGGCGACCTGGTTCAAAAACATATAGAACTGGGTCGACTTGAACGCCGGATGTTTGCGTTCAAGAACTCTGCCGTCCGGAAGCGTGATCGGTTTCATACACTCCTTACACTCGCAGTACGCCTGCGTATCGTCGATCATGATGTTGATGGTTTCAAAGTGATCCGGCAATTTTTTGGCGATGGCAAGGGTCTCTTTGATAAAGGTTGCGGTCATTTCCTTATTGGTGTAGCAGAGATTCACCACGCCGGTGGTGCGGCGGGTACCGTCGAGAAGCATATAGTATTCGGGGTTGGTTTTGCCGTATTTGCTTTTGGGCAGCCAGCGGGTGGACATATTGTGACCGCCGCCGAACTCCATGACCAGACCGTGATCGAACATTCTTCCGAGCAGGGAATTGACATGGCTGCCGGGGGATTTGTTATTGCACAGACGGGAAACGTACATGAAATACTCTTCGCTTCTGATGGCGATGTTGCCGTTGGCACCCCAGCCCCGGAAATAAAATTCCGGACTGTCAGTGTAATCTTTGATTTGCAGCTTCAAATCGGGATCCACGGTGTAGACTGCCAGCTCCTTGAAGGGACGCACCCAGATGAAATCGGTGTGCTTGTAGATGAAACGGTGAACGCCGTTGAGAACACCGCGGGCATCATTACCGATGATAAGTATTTTGTTGGAACGCTTGAATACGGCATAGCCGTCATATTTCAATGCGGCAAGCTGTTTTTTGATCGCGGCGGTAAGATGGGGTTTGACGATCGGACACTCTTTGGTGCCGAGGATGAAAATGGTCTCTTTCCATCCGGAGGTGTTGTGTTGTACCGGATAGCGGGCGGTGGTGATTTTGCGGAGATAATTCTGCAATTCTTCCGCCGCAAATTTAACTGCACGGGGGGCGTTGACGTCGATGGCGATGTGACCGGCGGCTTCGCCGTTTTTTGCGATGGTGATCGTGTCAGCCGGAGCGGCGGATAAGATCATTGCCGCACAAAAGAGAGAATACAAGATATATTTTTTCATGGGTGATTATCCTTTATGCGTCATATTTTTTCCAGTTTGAAATCATACATTTTTGCCCACATGCACCAGATGGTGAACCACTTTGCTCCTTCGGGAGCGCGGAACTCATATTTCATCGGCTTGTTCGGATTGGAGGTGCGGATGGCCTCTTTGTTGCTGGAGAAGGATTTCCCGGTGCTGGCCTTGTAAAAGTAGTAGCGGATAAGCAAGGATGAACCTTTACCGCCGCGGGTCCCTCTGCCGCCGGTGATGGTCAAGCGGTAACGCTGACCGCCTTGCACCGGGACCGGCATCGATTCGACCACGCCGTTGATGGAGGTATCGAAGATCGCTTTGCCGTCGGCGGTGAGTGAGATCTCCGCATTGCGGAGCTGACCGGTGACCCGGTGATTGAGCGGCAGAGCGAGATTGGTTCCGGGGGTGACTTCAGTAAGTTTGAAGTTGCGGATGATAACGCCGCTTCTGCGGAGTACCAGTTTGGCGGCATTATCGGGAGCGTAGAACTCAAAGCTCTCCTTGTTGAACCGGTTGAAAAACGACATATAGTAGGGGGAACGGAAGATCAGGTGGCGCAGTTCTTTGCCTTTCTTGTTGGCAAACCGGAACGATACGCCGGGATATTGGAACTTCAACCCCTGACAGTACCAGTCTTCGGGGTATGCCGGATGGATGGTTTTCATCTCAAAATCTGCCCGGTAACGTTTTCCCGGGACAAGCGGATATGCCAGCAGCGGAAGAACCGCCGTCAGACACAACAGCATCAGTAAATTTTTCATAACATATTGACCTTTCGATGTGGTTTCAATAAACGTTTCAATACTATATCCTTTGAATGTGTTTTTTTCAAGAGGATTTTTTAAACTTGTTCCGAAAAAGTGAAGAATAACACCGCTGTCCCATAGAAATTCTACTCCAAAAAATCTCCCTGCGGCGGCGGGAGAGCCGCCTCGCCGCTCGTGCTTCGCACTCGACGGTTGCAGTCGATTTTCCGGAGACCTCGCTCTGCGGCATTCCGTGCGGCTTATGCCGTACTCATGCCTTGAGTA
>JAFVZN010000067.1 GCA_017508135.1 Lentisphaeria bacterium
CACTCCCCTCGCTTCTCCTCCGCAAAACTCCCGGATAGCGGCGCGATATCGCCGCCTATGTGCCGGGCTGGATGTGTGTCGCCTGACGGCGACTAGGGTGGCGGCGGCAATCTTGCTTGCTCCCGCGAGCCTTGCTATCGTCGCCGCTCGGGTCGAGGACGATAGTCCACTCCCCTCGCTTCTCCTCCGCAAAACTCCCGGATAGCGGCGCGATATCGCCGCCTATGTGCCGGGCTGGCTGTGTGTCGCCTGACGGCGACCAAGGTAGTGGTGATGGATGCCGCTTGCGCGGCTTATGGAACGCCTGTCGGCGTTTTTTGTGTTTTGCGTAAGCAAAACGCGCGTGCGCTATGCGCCGCGCCACCAGTGGAGATGCGTTCAAACTCTGAACGCGGTCGGCGGATGGATCGCGCGGCAAGGTTGCGGGTAAATCAAGGCGGCGGCGAGGGCGTGGACTATCGTCCTCAACCGAGCCGACGTCCGCCGATTTGCCCGTAAGATTGCCCGCGAGGCGCCGCCGTCGGTTGTCCGGGAAAATGAGCTTGCTTTAAAGAGTGCTGAGTTCGGCGGCAATGTTTACTGCTTCGTTGAGGACGGGGTCATTGTCAGATTTGTTTTTGGTCTTATCCATGGTTTCTTCGTCCTTTTCGAGCATAAGTTTTTCTTCGGCGTACTCTTTGCGGCGTTTCTCCTCGTTGAGAGAAACGGTTTTGCGTCCGCGCATTTTACGGTATATGGCGATGTTTTTCAACAGTTTTGCATACTCCGGAGAAGCCTTGATCCGGGCGGCGGAGCTGGCGCGCAGAACGCCGATCTTACGCGGCATATCCTTGTCAAAGATGGTGTATTGCACGGCGGCGGTGGTGTCCCACGGCAGATGGTTGTCGAAGAACATTTCTCCAATTTTCATCTCTTCAGTAAGACTGGGCAGCAGAATATCCGGTGCCACACCGAGCTGCTGCACGGAGTTCCCGTTGATACGGAAGAACATCGCTGATTCAAAGATCAGTGAACCGGCGTTGATGCGCTTGAAAAACGCATTGTACGGGGTGAGGTCGTGGACATTCAGCACCGTACTTTTGCCGAAGGTGCGGCTGTCACCGACCATCACGGCGCGGCGGCAATCCCGCAGTGCGGCAGAGAAAATTTCTGCGGCGGATGCGGACAACTTGCTGGTGAGGACGACCAACGGACCGGAATAAGTTATTTTTCCGTCGGTATCAGAGAGAACTTCGGCACGGCCGCGATTGCCGCGCACCTGAACGACCGGACCCTGTTTGATAAAAAGTCCTGCCAGTTTGATGGCATCGGGCAGACTGCCGCCGCCGTTGCGGCGCAGGTCGATGAGAACGGAATCGACCTTTTCACGGTTGAATTTTTCCAGGATGTTCTTGATATCGGTACTGGCGCGGCGGGCGTTGGCGTTGCCGCGGGCGGCTTCTCCGAAGTTCATGTAGAAACTGGGGAGATTGATGATGCCGACTTTGATCTGTTTGCCGGATTTTGAGTCTTTAACGGTTTTGATCTCGCTCTTGGCGGCACTGTCTTCAAGGTTGATCTTGTCGCGGGTGAGGGTGACTTTGGTGGTGGAACCGGCTTCCCCGGAGAGGACATCGAGGGTGATTTTTGTTCCCTTTTCGCCGCGGATGAAGGTGACTGCCTGCGAAACCGGCATATCGATCAAGTCGGTACTTTCGCCGTTCTCCTGCGTGACGCGGAGCAGCCGGTCGTTGACTTTGATCTTGTTGCTGCGTGCCGCAGGACCGCCGGGAACGAGTTCGACGATCTTGATGTAACCGTTGTCACTGGTCAACGTTGCACCGATACCGGAGAGGGAGAGATTCATGTGGATATCCCAATCTTCCGTAGCTTTCGGCGCGTTGTAGTTGGAGTGGGCTCCGTAGGATGAAGCAAGTGCATTGAGCAGGATACCGAGGATATCGATATTTTCCCGCTTCTGTATCGCGTTTCCGAGGTCGCGCTGGATGTGGAGGATTCGGGCGGAGGGGGATGGTACAGGAATGGCAGATTTTTTCTTCGGCTTGGGGTCGGAGCTTTCCATGAGTTTGTAGATGAGAAGCTGGTGCTTGAGTTTTTTGCTCCACAAAGCGGCGAGATCTTTTTTCAGTTGGGGACGGGGAAGTTTGCTGCGGTCGAAGGTGTAGTTTTCATCGATGGTGAAATCGATTTTTCCGGCGAGAAACTTTCGGGAAAACGCCCGGTATTCGGCAAACCGGGTGCGGTAGAGATCGTAAATTTCAAAAGCGACATTGCAATCGCCCTGCGACAGCATAAAGCCCAACCGGGGACGGATCGCCTGATAGGGCTTGAGGTCTTCCTCTGAGAAGAGGAGATGCTCCGGGTCAAGTGCATTGATGAAGTTGTCAAAGATCTGCGCTGAAAAATTTTCTGTCATTTTGGTACTGGAATAGTGGTTGCGTTCCAGTACCCGCGCGGTCATGGCGGTGATGCGGCGGAAATCATCGTTGGTATACTTTTGTGCCGGTGCCGCTGACAGCAGAAGTGCCAGCACGGAAAATGCCGATAAAAGAAATTTTTTCATATAAGTTGTAACTCCATGTTTAAAAAATCGCGTACAATATATAAATTTACATCATCAACGGTATAAATTCAAGTTGCGTCCGATAATTTGTATCGATCCCGGTGCACTGCCGGTGTACTTCTGGATGACCGGACACTTCGCCCGGAAAAGAAAATATACCGGTGCGGCAGTGAAATCTTCTTCAAGAGATTCAAAATTGCCCTGACCTTTGGCGATGACAAGATCGCTCTCCTCCATTGCTTGCCGGAAGTCGGCAGAGATCAGCGGGAGCGGTACTCCGGGGGCGGCACATCCGGTATCCAGCAGCGGAAAATCTGCCAGACCGGAGGCGGCGACCTCCCGGCGGGTGACATCGTTTATGATCGCACCGCCGCGCACGGCGATAGTGACTTTATCCTTCATCGTCTCCAGCAGCAGCCGGTCAAAGACCGCTTCGCCGCAGTTGTCCAGAATATAGAGTATGCGTTGCGCGGAATTTATTCTGCGTTCAAGGTCAGCTGCGGCGGCGGTATCGTAAGGCATTTCCGCCGCTTCCCGGATGAACTTTTCCGCATCGGCAAGATCAAAGTCCGGGTTGACTCCGTAGTCGATCATATTGCCGGAGATGGCAAGTTTCAGCCGCAGTTCAAAGGAGTCCACCTGCGCGGCAAGTTCGTTGTAGAGTTTTACCGCGATGGCAGTTGAACGGTCTTTGATCTCCATGTACGGGTCGGCAACGCCGCTGAGTTCGGCGTAGCGGGCAAAGTAGTGCGCTGCCAGCTCCGGCGGCGTGGCGGTGCGGCAATGTTTCATAAAGAGTGACGTCGCATCCTGAAAAAATTCCCAGCGGCGCGCCGGGTCTTCATCCAGTTCCCGCGACATCCTTATCAGCTGAGTGAAAATGCACTCGTTGCAGTCAAATTGTATACGCATATCGGGATCTGCCTCGTTGAATTATCGTAATGTTCGGGACAATTTACACCGGAAATGGAAATATTTCAAGAAAAATTACAAATTATTATTGAAAAAAATCGTTTCCGGAGTTAGATTACCTTCAGATATATGGTCTGAACTTTATTCAAATCGGGAAAAACTTATGGATAAACAGATATTATTTGCGTTTCTGCTCTCCTGTGCCGCCGGACTGGCGACCGGTGTCGGCAGTTGTATAGCCTTTTTTTTCAGCCACTCCAATAAAAAGTTTTTATCGCTGGCACTGGGGTTTTCCGGCGGCGTGATGATCTACATCGCCTTTGTCGAACTGCTGGCAGAAGCCAAAAGCGGCATGGAGGCGATCATGGGAAAAAGCGGTGTTATAAGCGCGATCGCCGCATTTTTCGGCGGTATCGCCCTTTCCATGCTTATCGACCGGCTGATACCGGAATCCCGCAACCCGCACGAAGCGCGTCCGGTGGAGGCGATGGATGAACCGGAACAAAAGAGCCGTCTTTTCCGCAGCGGAGCTTTGTTCGCACTGGCGTTGACCATCCACAACTTTCCGGAAGGGATGGCGGTATTCATCTCCGGCGCGACATCGGTCAAAGGCGGTTTGTTTACAGCACTGGCGATCGCCATCCACAATATTCCGGAAGGGATAACGGTGTCGGTTCCGATATATCATGCCACCGGCAGCAGAAAAAAAGCCTTTCTCTGGTCGTTTGTCTCCGGTCTGGCTGAACCGCTGGGGGCGTTGTGTGCATACTTTATTCTGCTGCCGTTCATTTCGGATAAACTGCTGATGCTGATAAACGCCATGGTCGGCGGTATCATGGTCTTTCTCACCTTTGATGAATTGATGCCGCTGGCGCGGGAATATGGTGAACACCACCTTGCCATATACGGCGTCATCAGCGGAATGTTGCTTATGGCACTGGTGCTGTTATGATGAACAAATGTGCAATGAAACTTTTTTCAGTGTGCCTGCTGCTGTCACTGCTTGGTTCCGGATGCCGTAAACCGCTGCCGCCCAAGCGGATAATCCGGGTCGGCAGTGCGGCCATGGGCAGTGTCGTTGTTCCCCGCAGCGGCGAAGGCGAATTGTGCCGGATGGAATCGGTTGCGGTCACGGAACTGTTTTCAGAGCTTGCGGTCGAGGTGCTGCCCTTTGACCACCGGGTGTTCCGCATGGTGCTGACGGCGGCGGAACTGCCGGGAGAGGAAGATGTTCTGCTTATGGGCAAACGGGATATCGAACGCGCTTTTAATATCGTTTTCACGGCGGCGGATGCAAATACGCTGAAGTGTGAACTTCCGGGAACCGTGATAACTTTGCGGCGGGCATTCGCTTCGGGTGTCCGGGCTCTGGAGGTGGAATTTTTCGACCGCGAATTGGGAAAACTTGCGGCGGAACTGAAAGCCTCCCCCCGTTATGCGGAAGTTCGCCGTGAACGTGCCGCCGGTATGCAGGCGGCTCTGATCTGCCGGGCGATAGAGGATTTTATTATGGATATGGGAGATGCACCATTGGTATTGGATGAACTTCTGCACAACTCCGGCAACAGTGCCAAATGGGACGGACCGTATTACTCCGGCACCCTGCCGCCGTCGGGCAATTACCGCCGTACCGCTCCCGGAAAGTATGAGTTTTTTATTCTGGTCAACGGTAAACCCATCAAAGAGGATATATTGTTATGAACTTATTGGAACTTGCACAAACCGTGCGCGATTTGCGTAAAAAACAGGGCATGACTGTGGACGCTCTGGCGAAAAAGAGCGGTTTCAGCAAAGGTTTTATCTCGCAAATAGAAAACTTCCGTATCACGCCGTCGCTCAAGGCGTTGATGAAGATATCCGCCGCGCTCGGTGTTTCGCTGGAACGTCTGTTTGCCGGTAACGGCGCACCGAACCGTCCTTATACCTACGGCAATATCGCCGACGGTGAACCGCTGGAGCGCGATGCCGGTGCTGAATATGGTATCCATTATCTGGCGTTGGCACATTCCCAGATCGGCAGAAAGATGGACCCCTTTATCATCGAGTACACTCCGGGACCGGAGCGGGATTTTATGATGCATGATACGGAAGAGTTTTTCGTACTGCTGGAAGGGGAACTTGATTACTGTATCTACGATGACAATCAGAAACGGCGCATGGTCGCCGGAGATACGGTTTATATGCAGGCGAATGTTCCGCACCGTGTCATTCTGCCGGATGGATGTGTCTGCGCCCGCGCGCTGGTCATCTATTCTGATCTGCCGGAACTTTAAGCATGCGGCAGTGATGCCGGATCGATTTTTACATCGCCGCAATCAAAACGCACTGTCGCACCGTTGACACTCAGCAGCATCGCGCCGTCCGGGGCGATACCGGAGAATATTCCGGTCAACCGTGCGCCGTCCGGGCGGATGACCTCCAGGGTGTGACCAATGAGCGCATTGGCTTTCTGCCATTTGGCAATGATCTGTTCCGGCGCGCGGTGGTAAACTTCATTGAGCATCTGGATGCGGTCAAAAAGTTTTTGACACATGGGTACTGTTTCAAAGCGGCATCCGGATTCCACAAAAAGTGAGGTCGCCGGATTATCCAGTTTAGAGAGGTCATCCCGGTTCTGGTTCAAGTTGATGCCGATACCGGAGACGACCCCTGCGAGTTTTCCCCCGGAAATCACACCCTCTGATAAAATCCCGGCAAGTTTGTTTTTGCCGACATAGAGATCGTTGGGCCATTTGAAAAAAACTTGCAGTCCGGGCAAGCTGGTTTTCAGCATATCCAGTGCCGCAAGCGCGATGATCGCACCGGCATGAAACGCCTGAGTCACATCCTTGAATACTGCGCTGAAACAAAGTGCTGTTCCCGGCGGTGTCACCCATTTACGCCCCAGCCTCCCTCTTCCTGAGTACTGTTCCAATGCACAAAAACAACTGCCGTCATCCAGCGTGTCAAAAAGCTGTCTGGCGGCAGTGTTGGTCGAGGCGGTGCGTTCAACTATTATGAGTTCGGCAGCCATGGACGTTTCCGTTCAATCTCTGGCTCCGGCGGCGGCTTCACGATCCTGGAAGAGTGTGACTGCCCAGATCGCAGCCACCAGGAAATAGATCGCTCCGTAGATACAGCCGTTTATCACATAAGCATTGGGGATGTGTCTTCCGACGGCGATGGCATCCGCCAGCCAGAAGAATTGCCAGTTGGGGATCACCGCGTAGCAGACGTTGTACACGATGTTCAGGAGTTCGGAATCGCTCTGCCGGAGGAAGAGGTGACTGGACATCAACCCCACAAAGAAGAAGATCGAACAGAAACACATCGTCGGCACCACATCCAGCCGGGTGGCGGCACCGACCGCCAGTGTGGACATGATGACCACCGCGATATTGAGCATGAACAATGCTTTGGCAAGGTCCTTGAGCGACAGTTCCGGATGGGGACGGAATTTGAGGCAGTAGACCAGCATTCCGGCGATGATGACTGCGGTGGCGTAGGTGGCAAATTCAGCAAACGAACTTCCATTGAGAAAGTTCATCACCATGCCGATGACACAACCGACACCCACCAGACCGATGAACGCTCCGTAGAGGTGCATTTCCATGCGGAACTGATCGACCGCGATGTAAACGGAAATTACCGATGCACAGCAGCAGATAAAGCTGAACAGCAGTGCCGCCATGATGATACCGATGATTTTTCCCAGAACAAAACTCCAGCGGGAAACCGGTTTACTCAACAGCAGCAGTACCGTTCCGTTGCGCATTTCCCGGGATACCGTATAACTGGCGCACAGCACCGCGACCGACAGACTGAATATCATCGTGGTTGCCATGGAGCTGTCGACGACCAGTTTCAGCTGTTCAAAAAAGACGAATATGGTCATCCACGGAAAGTGTCCGATGAGCAGCAGTGATGCCAGCAGCATCAGAAAATATACCGGTTCGCGGATGGATTCCCGGAAGGTGTTGACTGAGATACGGTAGAGGTGCGACATGGATGTGGATTTCCGCTTGGATTATTTGGCTTCCGCAGCATCGGCGGGAGCTTTGACCTCTCCGGCGGCGGGAGCTTCTGCGGGGGCATCAGCTTTCTTCTGCCGGGGAAGCGGTTTGAGCTTGGCGGGGTTGGTACGGATGCTGGCATCCTGCAGATTTTCCCGGAAGTTGCGGGAAAGGTGACCGACATTGAGCAGGAAGTCCAGCTCTTCCGCCACGCGCAGCCAGTTTTCGCCGTAGATGCGGAGAATGGGAGTGGCTTTGATGTTGGTCTTGCGCAGGGTCTTTTCAAAATCCGGCGAAACGAAACGTTCGTCACCGATGATGACGATGCGCTTGAGGTTGAGGGAATCAATGATACCGGTAAGCTCCTGCGGTGCAACTTCGCGGATGACTTTGGTCAGCACCAGATAAAGTTTTCCGTCCTGCATGACGCGCAGATAGGGCTGATTGGTCAATCCCAGATAGGTTTCCGCGAGCACATAGGGGGAGAAGTAGTTGCCGATTACCATCAGGGTTTGCGGTGTACGGCGGGCGTTGTGAGTTGACCACGGCGCGGCAAAGAGTCCGCAGCCGCAGACGGCGATGAGCATGACCAGAGCAAGTTTACGTTTCAGCATAGTTGTTTCCTCCCGGAGTTTGTTATTTTTTTTACAGAAAGAGATACATAAATAAAATATAATCGCTTTATATCAAAAAAGCAACTCATTTTTACAAATTTTCTCAGTTTTTCACAGATATCCCGTGATTTTAAAAAAACGGTGTTTCCCGGCACTGCTTACGCAGAGAAATTTCTGATTTTCAAAAAGTAACCCTGTCAGATCTTGCAAACATCGTGCAATTGCATTGAACATGACCGGCGGCGGGGAGCAATAGATGACGGCTGTACAGTTGATTGTATACCTTAAATTGTACAGGATAAAACAGTTCCAAATGATGAAAAAATCGAAAAAAATAGCATTTTTTTTGAAAATATGCTTGACAATTATCAAAAAAGGTGTCATTGTAAGCAAGTGAAAGAGATTTCCAACACTAACAACGGAATTGACAAGTTCCGGAAAGGAGATGTAACATGTCCGATGCCGCCAAATGCCGCAACTTCGTTATCGCCGGTCACTCCGGGAGTGGAAAAACAACTCTTTGCGAACAGATGCTGTTTAAATCTGGTTCCATAGCCCGCGCCGGTTCAATAGAAGCCAAAAATACAGTAAGCGACTTTATGGCGGAGGAGTTGGAGAAGCAGTCCAGTGTCTACGCTTCCACCATGAATTGTTCCTGGAAAGATCACCACTTCTACTTTGTCGACACTCCGGGATACGGTGAATTCGTCGGTCAGGTCGTCGGTGCCATCCGCGCCGCTGATGCCGCGATCGTGGTCATCGATGCTATCGATGGTCCCCAGGTCGGTACCGCCCGCGCCTGGAAGGTTTCCAAAGCGCGCAATATTCCCCGTTTCGGTTTCGTCAACCGTCTCGATACGGATCGTGCCGATTTCCGGGCAACGCTGGAAGTCATGCGCAAGAACCACGGTAAGAGCGTTATCATCCCGCTGTACTGGCCGGTGGGCAAGTCTGCGGAATTTTCCCGTGTGGTCAACGTTCTGTTCGACACTGATATCCCGGCGGATATCGCCGACGATGTTGCCGAATGTAAAGCCCTCTGGCTCGATGCCATCGCCGAAACTGATGAAGCGTTGATGGAACGTTATCTCGCCGGAGAGGAGCTGACCCCCGAAGAGCTGCATAACGGCTTGCGTGCCAGCATCCGTTCCGGAAGCACCATTCCGGTCTTTGCCGGAAGTTCCAGCAAAGGTATCGGTATCGACGAACTTATGGACAACATCGTCGATATCTTCCCGACTCCGCTGGAATATGTTCCGCTCCCCGGCGGACCGGAAGTCATCGCTGCTGACGGTGAAGCATACGGTGTCGTTTTCCGCAGTGTCAACGACCAGTTCAGCGGTCAGCTTGCCTTCATCCGTACTGTGACCGGTACATTCAAGGCGGACAGCGAAGTTTACAACATCACCACCGGACAGAAGGAGCGTTTCGGTCATCTGCTTTCCATGAACGGCAAGACTCAGACCCAGATCACGGATGCCGGTCCCGGTGTCATCTTTGCCGTGGCGAAACTCAAAGATACCAATATCGGTGATACCGTCGCCGCCAATGCCAACTGCAAATCTCTGCCCGGTATCGTCTTCCCCGGTGCGACCATGTCTTACGCCGTCACCGCTGCCAAGAACGGCGATGATGAGAAGATCGCCGCCGGACTGCAGAAGATCGCCGAATGTGATCCCACCGTCCGGTTGTCCCGCCAGGATGAAACACACGAATTCATCCTCTCCGGCATGGGTGACCAGCACCTTGCGATCGTTGCCAAGCGGCTGAAAGAACAGTATAAAGTCGAAGCCGTGCTTTCCACGCCGAAAGTTCCGTACCGCGAAACGATCACCGCTTCCGGCGAAGGTCACTACCGCCACAAGAAGCAGACCGGCGGTGCCGGACAGTTTGCCGAAGTTTACCTCCGGATATCCTATAACGATGCCGGTTATGAATTTACCAACGATGTTGTCGGCGGTGCGATCCCCAAGAACTTCATCCCCGCTATCGAAAAGGGTGTTCAGGAGGTCATGACCACCGGACCGCTGGTCGGCTGTACCATGGAACGGATCAAAGTGTCGATCTATGACGGAAAATATCACCCGGTGGATTCCAACGAAATGGCATTCAAGATCGCCGGACGCATGGCGTTCCGCGAAGCCATCGCGCAGGCGAAACCGGTGCTGCTGGAACCCATTATGAAGGTCGATATCCATATCCCCGATTCCTACATGGGCGACATCACCGGCGACTTGAACCATAAACGCGGTCGCGTGCTGGGTATGTCGGTCGATGAAGGTCTTCAGGTGGTTCATGCGGAAGTGCCCATGGCGGAGATGTTCAAATACGCCACTGAACTGCGCAGTATGACGCAGGGACGCGGTTCGTTTGAGATGAACTTTGACCGCTATGAACAGGTTCCCGGCAACGTTGCCAGCGATATCATCGCAAAATATCAGCCGGAAGCGGATAAAGATTGAAAAATCTGCTGAGTTGATGTAAATTATAATCACGTCAAAAAAAAGTTGCACGGAATGGCGGCTGTGGAGGTCACCGTTCCGTGTCGCATTGTAAACATTGAAGGGAATTTTACTATGAAGATCCAATTCGGTATCGGTCGCCGCTGTATCAACCCGGAAGTTCCGATTTCTCTCGCCGGTTATTTCAACCGCCGCCCGTGGAACCGCATCCTCGATGACCTCGAAGTGCGCGCTGTCGTCTTTGATGACGGCAAAAAGCGCGGCGCGATCATCCATCTCGACATCCTGTCGATCAACTGGCTGCTGTACGGTGCCATCCGTGATGCCATCACCGCCGCCGGTATCACCGGTTTCGATGACAGCAATCTGCTTATCGCCGCCACCCACACCCACACCGCGCCGCTGACCGGCGGTGATCCCAACACCGATGTCTACAACGCTTTCGCCGGCAAGAAAGCCGCCGAAGCTCTGCAGGACGCGCTGAACAACATGGAAGAAGGTGAGATCCTCACCGCCATGACCAAAGATTTCCGTTATATGTTCAACCGCCGCTACTGGATGAAAGACGGCCGCGTTGTCACCAACCCCGGAAAACTCAATCCCAATATCGCCCGTCCGGAAGGTGATGTCGATCCGGAAATCCCGATGATCGCTCTCCGTACCGCTGCCGGTATCAAACTTCTGTTCACCTCCATGGTCAACCATACCGACACCATCGGCGGCTGCGGTGTTTCCGCTGACTGGCCGGGTGTGCTGCGCCGTATCGTCGAGCCGAAACTCGCCCCGGGGGCGATGATGGTTCCGATGGTCGGTGCCAGCGGCAACATCAACCACTTCGACGTTACCACCGACATGGATCAGACCTGCTGCGATGAACCGGTCCGCATCGGTACCGGTTATGCGGAAACTGTCCTTGCCGCTCTGGATAAATTGTCCCCCATCAGCGGTGAAGGTTTTTCCGTCAACTCCCAGGTCGTCACCACCGGAACCCGCGAAGTTGAAGCCGCCGAGATCGCCGAAGCCGAAGCCATCATGGCCAAATACCCCGATATCGACGTGGACAGCCCGGAATCGGTGAAAGATCTCACCAGCGAAGACCTTGCCAAAGGTACTCCCTTCGCTCTCAAATATTTCGCCAACGCTCTGCTCAAGATCGTCAACCGCACGCAGGGACCGCGCTTCCTGTTGAGCTGTTTCAAGTTCGGTGACAACACCGTACTCGGTTCTCTGCCCAGTGAACCCTTTGTTGAAATCGGTTTGCAGGTTCGTAAAGGTATCTGTGCCGGTAAGTTCTGTTTCCTCACCTCTCACGGCAACTGCAACGGTGGTGAAGGTTACTATGGCGGCTACATCCCCAACCCCTGGAACTACGGTCGCGGCGGTTATGAAGACACCCCCCGTTCCTCCGGTTACTCCAAATGCACCGCCGAGGCTCTGATTGCCGGCTGGCAAGAACTTATTAAGAAATAACTTTTCCGGAGCGCGCGTGGGGGCGGCGCGCCCTCGTGTGCGCTGACTTTGAAAGTCGGGGGAAACTCGTGAACGGGAGTTCACGTCGCCCCCGACTTTCTTCGTCATCATCACACGATCATCGCGCCGATTGCGGCGGGTAGGTCGGTGCGGCGGATCCACTGGTGTGTGTGTCGCCTGACGGCGACCAAAGTAGTGGTGAGTTGCGCCGCTTGCGCGGCTTATGAGGGGCTGTTGCAAAACCTCGTCTTGGAATAGTGATGCGAGGCGGTTGCCGCCGAGCGCGCGCTCCTGGACGAAGCGAACCGCCGGTCAACAGCCGGCGGACGCGCTGAAGAAATTCAGCGCGGGCGGAGGAAGCCGAGCAG
>JAFVZN010000068.1 GCA_017508135.1 Lentisphaeria bacterium
CAAACTGGAGGTGCAAAATACTCCGCTTTTTTTGAAAGAGAAAGGGGGCGCGGGGGAAAGAGGAAACTTTTTTTCCCGTGAAAAAAAGTTTCCTTTGTCCCCCGCACACGCCCATTTCACTTTAATAGAATTGCTGGTAGTCATTGCGATAATTGCGATTCTGGCGGCAATATTGCTTCCCGCACTGCAGAGTGCGCGGGCGAGGGGACAGTCGTCTGCCTGTGTCAACAACTTGAAACAGAATTTGCAGGCGGTGCTGCTTTATTCCAATGATTACAATGGTCGCTGGGTGGCATCGTTTACCGGCAGCCCCTACTATTACAATCTGATGCAGAAAGGCAATTATCTCGGGACCCATCGCAAAGCGGGTGCCGATTTGAAGTACAATCCGATCGTGCGCTGCCCGGTACTGGCTGATGAAACTCAGCAGTGGAATTCCTATGCCCCGGTGGTCGCCCGCAGCGGATATTGGGCAGCCAATGCTATTGACTGGACTGATTACACTGACATAACAAGCAGCTCTGCCGGATGTTATGTCATGAGCAGTATGCCTCCGAAATCGATCTTCTTCAGTGACACTTGTTCCAGCGGTGACAGTGGTGTGACGTTCGCGCAGAAAGGTAATCTGATCCCGTGTGACGGTTCAATGAAAAACGGTAAGTTCTGGGTCAAGCACGGCGGTAAAAATAATACCACGTTTGTCGATGGGCATGTCGAAGGTTTGGGCGGAATGGAGGTCGCAAATGCAATGAAAGAGCACATGATCGTCAATAAAAAGAAAGAGCGCGGAGAAGATGTCAGCGTGGCATATTGGGCAAAATTGAGTGGTCAATTTACCAAAGTGACGGTAAAATAAGTCAACATTTTTCCGGTTTATGGCGGACAGTTGCAGAATATGCAGCTGTCCGTTTATGTTTGGCAAAGAAAACGCGGCAGGTCCATTTTGAGGATTCTGCCGCGTTTGTTTTGCGCTTGGTGCGAACTGTTATTTCATCGCGCTCTGCAAAAGTTCCGTGATCGTTTGGGCGAACTCCACCGGATTTTCCAACGGACTGCCTTCGAGGAGCAACGCCTGATTGTAGAGGGCGTTGGCAAACCTGGTAAGCTGATCCTTGTCGTCAGTGGCGGCAAGTTTGTCGTTGAATGCCGCAATCAGCGGATGATCGCCGTTGAGTTCAAAGATGCGTTTGCTGACGGGAACTTCCTGATGCATGGCGCGGAACAACCGTTCCATGTGCGGGGGCAGCGCACTGTTGTCCACGATAAGGCAGCAGGGGCTGTCAGTGAGGCGGGCACTGAAACGGACGACACTGACCTTGTCGGCAAGTTTATCTTTGAGGAAGTCGACCAGTGCGGAATATTTTTCATCAGCGGCTTTGATCTTTTCCGCCATATCACTCTCTTCAAAATCACCTTTCGTGACCGATTTGAAGCTCTTTTTGAGATACTGGAACATCGACTGCATGATCCATTCGTCGATGGGATCGGTCATAAAGAGAACATCATATCCCTTGTTGCGGAAATATTCCAGCGCGGGGGAGGAGGCGACCGCAGAACGTTTGTCGCCGGTGATGTAGTAGATACAATCCTGACTTTCCGGCATGGCATCGACATACTCTTTGAGGGTGATGTATTTGCCTTCGGGAGTGTTCATGGATTCATAAAGAACGAGATCTTTGATCTTTTCGCCGTTTACGCGGTCAGTGTGAAGTCCTTCCTTGAAGATCTTGCCGAATTCGATGAAGAATTTTTCATACTCTTCACGGCTGTGTTCCAGAAGTTTCTTCATTTCGGAGAGGACTTTGCCGGTGACGGCAGTCTGGATCCTGCCCAGAAGCGGGTTCTGCTGCAGGATCTCGCGGGAAACGTTCAGCGGCAGGTCGCTGGAATCGACGACACCGCAGACAAAACGGAGGTAATCCGGAAGCAGTTCTTTGCACTCATCGGTGATGAACATACGTTTGATGTAGAGTTGCAAACCTTTCTTCTGGATATCCGGCATCAGCAGATTGAACGGTGCTTGTTTGGGCAGAAAGAGCAGAGCCTTGAACTCACTGGCTCCTTCTGCGGTCATGTGGATAGCTTTGAGATACTCCGTGCCGCCATAGTTTGACAAGTGGGAATAGAAGCTCTTGTATTCATCGTCGGTGATCTCCGACGGCTTGCGCAGCCAGATCGCTTTCTGGCTGTTGAGGACGCGGTCTTCCTCAGTTTCGGACTTGTCCTCCTCGTTGACCTTGACCTGAGGAAGGATAACGGGGTAGGCGATGAAGTCGGAATATTTGCGGACGATCTCGGAAAGTTTCCAGCTTTCCAGATAGATGTCAGCATCATCTTTGAGAAAGAGTTTGATCTCCGTTCCGGGTTCCGTGCGGGAGGAGTCATCGAGTTCATAACTTCCTTCACCGGTACTGCGCCAGCAGACGGCGGGGGCATCGGAGTTGGATTTTTTGGTGTGGAGTTCGACTTTGGATGCGACCATGAACGCGGAGTAGAAGCCGACACCGAATTGTCCGATAAGTTCAGGGGCATCTGCCGTGTCGCCTTTTTCCGCCAACGCTTTGACGAACTCTTTGGTCCCGCTTTTGGCGATCGTGCCGATGTTGGCGGAAACTTCATCGGAAGTCATACCGATACCGTTATCTGAGATGGTCAAAGTTTTGGCATCTTTGTCGATGGCGAGACGGATCTGCCACTCCCGGGCAAGTTCCGGGGAGGTGAGGCTTTCAAAGCGCGCCTTGTCGATGGCATCGGCGGCATTGGCGATAAGTTCGCGCAAAAAGATGTCGCGGTTGGAATAGAGCGAGTGGATCATCAGCTGCAAAAGCTGTTGGACCTCGGTTTTGAATTCGCGTACTTCTGACATGATAATTTTCTCCGTTAAGGTTGGTTTTTTACAAAATATAGCCTCTTTCCGCAAAAAATCAAGCGTGGAAACGCTTTATGCGTTTGATTTTTCACCTTTGCCGGGTTATAGTAAAACGATGTTAATATTTTTGTGTCAATTCCTATATAAAAAATACGGGAGAAAAGATGAGCGACGTCAGTGAAGAATTGCGTGCGGTACTGCACGCCAAGGAAAAATGTTGTGAAGAACTTCTCAAACTGCCGGAAAGCGGCAACGGAGAAGATTACGCCGGAATGATCGCAAAGATCTGCGCCGATTATGCCAACTGCGGTCAGGTCCCGCCGGAGTATTCCGAGGTGCTGGATAAGAAGTTTTCCGAAGCGTTGGAAGTCGCCAAGAAAGGCGCGGAAAAGTTCGAGGCCCGCAAGGAGGCCGAAGTTCAGCTGGTCAAAGATGTTGAATCTATCGTCGCCGCAGGGGAACTTGCTACGCTGAGCGAAGTGAACGCATTGGAAAAACGTATCGCAGAACTTTCGTCCGATGCGGCATTGATCGAAAAACTTGCTCCGTTGAAGGCGGCATTGCAGGCGGAAGCCGATGCCGAAAAAGCCGCCGCCGATGCCGCCATCAAACTTGCTGATGAACTTACCGCGCTCACCGCACAGGAAGATATCACCGCGCTCCACGATCGCAAAGTTGAGATCGAAAAAGAGTTCGCCGCCATCGGCAAAGTGCCCCGCAGTGCCAATTCCCGCTATCAGGAAGCTTACCGCAAAGCCGTCGTCCGTCTGGCGCAGCATTACGAAACGCTCGACCTTGCGCGCTGGGAAAGTTATACGCGCAAACTTGATATTTGTTCCGAACTGGAAAAACTTTGCGATGTGCCTGCCGCAGAGTTGGGCAATGCCTCCAAAAAACTCAACGAGATCCGGGAAAAATGGAAACAGCTCGGCAGTGTGCCGAAAGAAAAAAGTGAAGAGATCAACCCCCGATATCTCGATTTGACCCGGAAACTTCAGCACCGGATAGATGAACACTTTGCCCGCAAACGGCAGATGCAGAAACTTGCTGCCGCCGAAAAGCAGAAGATTTGTGAAGAAGCCGAAGCGATCGCCGATTCTACCAACTGGAACGATACCGCCGCCAGAATGCGCGCCCTTCAGGAGCAGTGGAAATCTCTGGAACGTGCCGGAAATCTGGAAAGTGAACTCTTTGCCCGTTTCCGCGCCGCCGCCGATAAGTTCTTCAACGCCCGCAAAGCGGCGTTCGATGAACGCGACCGCCAGACCAAAGCTGCTGTCGCCCGTAAAAAAGAACTTATCGCCGAAGCCGAAAATCTTACCGATGTCCGCCGCGCCAAACAGTTGAGAGAAGAGTATCGCAACAGCGGTTCTGCCGGACGGCGCGAACCTGAACTGTACAAACTTTTCAACGAGGCAATGGATAAGTTCTTCTCCGGCCGCCGTGAAGAGGTCAATGCCAAAGAAAAACGCGCCCGCGAACTTATTGCTGAGGTGGAAAATTTGTGTTCCGAACCGGTCGCATCTCTGGAACGCAGCCGGGAGATCCGTGAAGAACTGCGTTCACTCAGCTGCCGGGAAACCCGCAGCGATGAGCAGGTCGTGTGGCGGAAGTTTGAAGCGGCTCTGGCAAAAGTCCGCGATGAAGAACGCGCACAGCGTATTGCCGCTTCCGGTGACGTGACCATGACTCTTGCCGCGTGTTACAGCAGTTTCCTTGCCGGAGAAGATGTTACCGTTCCGGAAGTGGAACGTTTTGCCGGATTTCCCAAATTGCAGAGTGCCGCATCATTGCTGGCGGCCGCTGTCGCCGGTGACAGCAAAGCGGCGGAAAAACTGTCCAGACACGCCGCCGCCGCCGCCGCTGAACGCGAAGAGATCTGTGCCAAACTTGAATCCCTTGCCGGAATCAAAAACTCCGGAAGTGAAGCTGAACTTTCTCTTGCTGAAGAGTTGCAGTTCGCTATGATGGGTAACTTCGGCAAGAGTGCCGACCGCAGTGCAGAAAAGAGTTCCGACCCCAAGCGTCTGCTTGCAGACTTTGCAGGATGCGGTCTCATTCCAGCAGAGAGTCTTGTCGAATTGCAGCAGCGCATAGATGCTGCTGCTGCAATTATAGGCGAGGGGCGTTGATCTTTGCCGGAGGGGCGGTGATCTCGCTTTGCCGGAGCGCGCCTTGCTGCGCTCGCCGCGGATGGAGTGGCGGTGATCTCGCTTTGCCGGAGCGCGCCTTGCTGCGCTCGCCGCTCGGGTCGAGGACGCAAGTCCACTCCCCTCGCTTCTCGCTTGCAA
>JAFVZN010000069.1 GCA_017508135.1 Lentisphaeria bacterium
CAAACTGGAGGTGCAAAATACTCCGCTTTTTTTGAAAGAGAAAGGGGGCGCGGGGGAAAGAGGAAACTTTTTTTCCCGTGAAAAAAAGTTTCCTTTGTCCCCCGCACACGCCCATTTCACTTTAATAGAATTGCTGGTAGTTATAGCTATTATAGCTATTTTGGCAGCAATATTGCTGCCCGCTCTGCAGAGCGCCCGGGCGCGCGGTATCCAATCAAACTGTGCAAACAGTATCAATCAGATGGGAAAAATGACACTGCTTTATACCGCTGATTATGACGGTTGGAAACCTTACGGCACGGGCGATTTCGGTATCTGGTCACTGCTGTTGAAATATTTCGGACGCAAAAATTCAGAGAAAGCCTCGGCATCCAAAACCCCCTATTACGGCAGGGAACAAGTGCCGCATTACTGGTGTCCCGGACAATATGAAAATCCCCGCACCACACGGGATACCACCAAACAGGTTTATTATGTACCGCCGCGCGGCTTCAGTGACGCAAACTACAACTTTAAAGTTTCCCGCATACGCAAGCCGGGACAGAAATATATGTATCTGGAAGGTTCCCACACCAATCAAAGTGCTGCAACACTGCGCTATGAAGATGCGCGCCACGCATTCCCGCATCCTGCCAACCGGGCAATGAATGTGGTTTTCTGGGACGGACACACTGAAAACCGCCCGTTCCAGTTCCCCTATTTTTCAGTGAATGCCATTACCAATGGCGATAAAAATGTTGAACGTAATCTGGTCAGCCCCCGCTGGTATGATGCGTTGCTTTAAGTTTCAGGAGATAACAGAGATGAAAAAAGTTACTGTCGCTTTTTTTGCAATTTTTGCAGTGTTCACCCTTGCCGCAGCAGGGAAACCGGTCGCCGTATTCGGTCACCCGGGTGATGTGAAGTCGATCAAAACCGGAGTTCTGCAGCCGGCAGGCATCGCCTTTGAAACTCCGGCAAAGTTCCCCTCCCCCACAGAGTTGGACAAATATTCCGTAATATACTTCGGCGAAAGACGTCCGGCAGGCGCAGAATATTCCTCCGCTCTGGAAAACTTCGTCAAAAACGGCGGTACCGTGATCTTCTCCGGCAGTGCCGTTATCAGCTTCACCGGCAAATCCCGGGATGTGAGCAAGGCGGCAGCTTTCCTCGGTTTCAGCTACGCTTCAAACATGAACAAAATCAAGGTTGCCGCTGTGGAATTCAACAACAGCGCACTTGCCGGAGAGCTGGGCTTTGCCGGAAAAAAGATGCGGTGGGACACCGGCTTCAACACCGCCGCCTCCAAAATAAAATCCGCTCAGATCGTTGCCGTTATGACCGCTGCCAAAGGTTCAAAACCTCCGGCTGTCACCATGAACAAGGTCGGTAAAGGCGAAGTCTGGTGGGTGACACCGCTCTATTTCCGTTTTACCAGCGCACAGAAAAACACCGGTTTCGCCGACGAAGAAGGACGTTTTATCCTGACTGAATCCGGAAAAAATGTCGAATCTTTGAAACAGCTCTATCTGGCAATTTTCCGCCGCAACAAAAATATCAGGGAAAGCGCGCCCGTCAAAAGCTCTTGGGGAACCGTTCCCCTCGCCGGGAAAGGCAACATCACCTACTCCGGAAAATTCAAAAACAAACCCGCTTTCAAAACCGCGCCGGTACTTGAAGATGCGTTCAAAATCAGCGACAACGGTCAAGCTCTCGCTCAAATCGTCGTCACCGACCGGAAACTTCGCGCCATCGCTCAGGAATTGAAGTATCACCTCGATGCGATCACCGGCGGAAAGTTCACCATCTCCGCCAAGCGCGCTCCGGGAAAACCTGCCCTTATCCTTGACAATACCAAACCTTCCCAAAAGGTCATCATCAAAACCGGAAGAGATACCGTCACCTTTCAGGGCAATATCCCCATGGCGGTCTATTATTATCTGGAAAAACTCGGATGCCGTTATCTCTGGCCGGGAAAACTCGGTAAGATCATCCCGAAAAAACCGACTCTCTTCACCCCCGCTATCGACTTCGATGTCACCCCGACTCTCGACCTGCGCCGCATCCGTCACGGCGGCAAACTCGGAGAACGCGGTATACTTGGTCTCAAGCGGTGCGGCTTCACCGATTTTCAGGCGGTGGTCAAAGCGCGCGCAGCCGTTTCCCGCGATGCCAAAGGTAATGCATCCTTCTACGACTGGCACGGCATCGGCGGCACCATCCCGTACAGCTGGGGTCACGCTTTCGGCAGCTACTACGCCCGTTACGGGAAACGCAATCCGGAATTCTTCGCGTTGCAACCGGACGGAACCCGCAGTCAGGCAGCTTCCCCCGACCGCTGCCGTCTCTGCATGAGCAATAACAAACTCGTCAAAACGATCGCAGCCAATTTGATCGAAGTCTTCAAAAAACGCCCCAAAATGGAAGCGTTGTCCATCTGCCTCAACGACGGCGGCAGAGCGCGTTTCTGTATGTGCGAAGAGTGCCGCAAGCTCGACCCGGAAAACGGCAGGACTTACCGGATGTCTTTCAACATCAAAGGTATTCCCACTGCGGTGAAATATGTTCACCTGACCGACCGCGTGATCGATTTCAGCAACCGCGTTGCCGCCGAAGTCAACAAAGTCCTTCCCGGCAAAAAAGTGACCGTTTACGTTTACAGCTGCTATTCTGCGCCGCCGGTCAAAGTCAAACCTTCTCCATCGCTGGTACTGCTTTCCACCGCGATGGACTACACCACAGACGATGCCCGTAACACCGCATTGAGAACTCTGGCTTCGCTGGGAGAGTTCGGCAATGAACTGTTGTGGCGCCCCAACGCCCTGCGCGGTTTCGGAAGCGTATTGGCTCCGCAGAACTATGCCCGCCGGATGTTTGACGACACCGAATTGCTGAAAGCCAACAACCTGCGCGGGACCGACTTCGACTGCAATGAACAGTTCTGGAGCGGCAAAGGTCTGATCTATTACACCTTGAGCAAAGCGTTGTGGAACCCTGACCGTTTGAGCTATGATGCCATCGTCGATGACTATTGCAAACACGGTTTCGGCAAAGCAGCTCCGCTGGTCAAAGAGTATTTCACCCGTCTGGAACAGATTTTCGACGATGCCGCTTCCCGCAAAGTCGATTATTGCGAAGCCCTCACCGAAGCCAGACTTGCAGAACTCGATGCGCTGCTCCAGAAAGCCGCCGCAACAGCAGACACCGCCGATGACAAAGCGCGGGTGGAATTTTTGCAGCTGGGGTTGAAAACCGGATTTTTCGCCACCGGACTTTACAACGCGAACAAAGCCCGGGACACCAAAAAGTATAAGGCTCTTCAGGCGGAATACCGCAAGTTCATCCAGAGATGCGCCTTCGAATCGCCGCTGGCTTTCAGCCCCGGCAATATCGGTTTCCGTACCCGGTTCGTATTCAGATAAGTACAAACTGTCATAATCTATAAAAAGGAGTAATAACATGAAAAAATCCCTTCTCATCGCACTGTCAGCGGTCATGGGTATGGCACTTGCCGCCAAAGCCACGCTGACGGAGTACAAAAACGGAGAGGTCCACTGCATTCAGGTGGAGAACAGCTTCTACAAAGTCGTCATTACCCCGCAGATCGGTGGTAAAATACTCAAATTTTTCGACAAGATCAGCCAGACCGAGCTGGTGCGTGTCGCAAAATTCCCGACCACACCGGGACAGCCCATCGGTCACGTCGGCATGCTCGATGACCGCAGTGATTTTGTTATGGCAAACTTCACGCCGTCGATCAACACCGCCAATCCCGGACGTATCAGCGTTACCCTGACTGCGATCTCTCCGTCCACCCAGGTCAGGATCCGCAAAAAACTGACCTTTTTTGACAACAGCCCGGTAATCAACGTCCGTTACCGTTACGAAAACCACTCCAAGACCAACATCACCGGTTTCGCTCTCGGTATCCGCAACCTCTTTTACCCCTCCGGTGACGGCGTAAGTGCCGAAGACCGTTATTACTTCCCCACCACCCACACCATGCGCCGCCTGATCGGTTACTCCCTCAAGGATGAAACCGGCGAAGCGATGCCGGATATGGCGGCGAAACTGGATACCCAGCTCGGCGCACCCTATCACGGTCTGCTCAATTTGAAGAAACGTTCCGGTCTCGTTTTCAGCTTTGAAGATGATTACTATGCCGGATACCACATCTGGAAAGGCGGTATCAAGTATCCCACTTATGAATGGACCTACCGTTTCCTGCCTGCCGGTCACCGTCACGACACGGAGTTCAACATCATCCAGGTCAACGATATGGGCAGCATCGCCTTTGCCTCTCCGGAAGTCCTTGCCGATGTCCAGTTGAAAAAGTCTGCAAAAAAGCAGATCGACGTCAGCACCACGCTGAAATATCTTCAGCAGCCGCCTGCCAAAAGCAAACTCATCATCAGCTGCCGCGCTATCAACTGGAAGTGGAACGCCAAAGATAAGGTATTCGCCATCCGGGATATCGTTCCGCTCAAAAACAGCACCTACCAGACGGCGTTCAACGTTCCGGCAGACGGACTTTACGTCATCGAACAGAAACTCGTCCTCGGCCGCCGCGTGCTGGCGGAGTGGCGCGAAGCGGTGACTTTCGGAAAATATTCCACCCTCCCGGTCTTCCAGATCAAATACCGCAAGACGACGGAAAGTGCCGCCATCGCCGGTTGGGAAGCTCCGCAGCCGCCCAAAATGCATATAACTCCGGCGGACAAGGCCCGCGGCTTTGCCGTCTTCAACGAGTTGGGCAAAGAGGGTTTCACTCAGGCGAAAAAGCTCTCCATCCTGCTCGGCAGCAATGAATTTGAAACTGTCGAACTCGTTGCCGCCTCCCTCGGTTACAACGGCAACATCCAACTTTCTGTTGACAACCCCGCAAACTTCCCGGTCAACGCCCGTTTCCGGAAGGTCTATACGCTCAAAGGCAGCGGCGCCCGTCCCACTCTCGTAAACATTCTGGATAGAAACAAAAACGTGGAACTGGAAGAACTCCAGCCCATCTTCCTCACCGTCGGTGACCGCAACGGAGTCAAACCCGGAGTTTATAATTTCACCGTCAACATCACTGCCGGCGGCAACAAAAAAGTGGCTGTCCCGGTCGAAGTCAAGGTCCTCGACATCACCCTGCCCCACCGCAACGCAGTCAATCTCGAAGCCGAAGGCTATCCCATGCTCTTCCCGGGTGTGGAAAAATCGGTCAAAACCCTCAACGGCTGGTATAAAAATATGCGCGATCACGGCATCGATTTCTTCCAGTTTGTCGGAAGAATGAGAGGCAAACCGATCGCCATCAGCTATCTGGATTACTTCATCGACAACGCCCTCCAGTCCGGTCTTATCATCTTCAAAGCGGCGCGCTACGATATCAGCAAGCCCACCGCTGCCGAAAAAGCCAACTGGGCACGTCTGGGCAAATATCTCCGCAGTAAAGGTTATCAGGACAAGGATATCTTTATCAAGATCCTCGATGAACAGCCCATCGAAAAGTACAAGATGATGGGTGAAACCGGGAAGTGGCTGAAAGCCGCCGGTTTCCGTCCTTTCAGCACCTTCAGTAATATGTTCTATAAAGCCGATGCCCTGCGCCGCCTCAACGGTAACTTTGAAATGTTCCAGGGCGGTTACACCACCCGCGCCGACTATCTTGCCCGCTTGAAGGATGGTCTCCTCCGTCCGACCGACCTCTACTGCCACTATACCGGCACCGGTACCGTGACCAAAAGTTATGAACACATGCTCTACTGGGGACTCCAGACGGCGGCGTTGGAACATCCGCTTTTCCACAACCATGAGTATATGCGCGGCGGCAACCGGAAGGTCAGTTCCAATATCGTCCGCATCGACGACGACAATCTGCCGGAAGATTCTCCCGCGTTTGAAGCGTTGCGTGACGGCATGGATGTCGCCAACTTTGCCGCGCTTTACCGCCGTTATCTGAAACAGCTTCCCTCGGACAGCCCGAAGAAGGTGCTCTTTGAAAGCCGTTTTGCCCGCTTGTTCGGCAGAAAAGATTCCGTATTCAAGATCCATCAAATTCCGGTCATGGGTGTCATCAACGACCGCCTGGTTCCGATGACCACGGAACAATACCGTGCCGGACGCGCCGAACTGCTGCTGCTGCTGGCAGATATGAAAGCGGAACTCGGCAACCGTACCCGCCTCTCTTCACTGATCTGGAACGATCTCACCATCGCCGCGCCGCATATAGGTTACAACACCATCGCCGCAACTGCCGACGAAAAGGCGGCGGCAGCGTATTTCAAAGGTTTGATAGACAGTGCGATCACCTGCGGAAAACCGGGCAAAGGCAGTGTCACGGTCACTTTCAAAATCGCTCCGGTCGAAAGTTCTTATACCATCAGCAAAGATGGCAGCAAGATCACCATTACCGCCGCCGATCTCAGGAATTTGAAGCTGGCGGCATCCAACTGGTTCAACACCTTTGACGTGAAGTAAGCAGTGTTCAAAGGCGGAATTCTCCTTTCCGGGAAATGCTCCCGGGAGGGAGAGTGTGCAAAAAATTTTTTTTGTTACGCTTGACAAAACCATTTTCCGCATCTATATTAGACACAGATCGAAAATAAAAGGATTCAATGTCATGAATAAAAATTACGGCAAAATTTACCGTTTCAGCTTCTATTTTTACTTTAGAGGCGGGGCTTGCCGTGCAATGATTTGAATACCGGTTGAATTTTGACAGCAAGCTCCGTAACGATGAATAAACGTTGCGGAGTTTTTTTTTGAACAGAAAATAAAGCAATAGCAGCAAATAATATAAATACAGGAACAAAAAAATGATTATTATTCTGAAAAACGATGCTGATCAACGGCAACTTGATGCGTTGAAAAAGTGGATGGAAAGCCAAAATGTGTGCATCCATCAGAGCCAGGGAACCCAATCGACCATCCTCGGTCTCGTGGGCGATACCGTTCACATCGATATCGACATGATCAAACAGCTTGAGATCGTGGAAGATGTCCGGCGTATCCAGGAGCCGTTCAAAAGTGCCAACCGGAAATTTCATCCGCTGGACACTGTGATCGATGTCCGCGGCAATAAGATCGGCAACGGCAATATGTGCGTTATCGCCGGACCGTGTTCCATCGAAAGTGAAGAGCAGATAATGACCGTTGCCGCCAGCGTCAAAAAGTCCGGTGCCGCCATGCTGCGCGGAGGAGCCTTCAAGCCGCGTACCTCCCCGTACAGCTTCCAGGGAATGCGCGATGAAGGTATCAAACTGCTGCTGCAAGCCGGAAAAGCCAACGATCTTCCGGTCGTCACGGAGGTCATGGATATTTCTCAGCTTGACCTCTTTGCCGAAGTCGATGTCATTCAGGTCGGTGCCCGCAATATGCAGAACTTTGAACTGCTCAAACAGCTCGGCCGCTGCAAACAGCCGATATTGCTCAAACGCGGTCTCTGTGCGACCTACCAGGAGCTTCTTATGAGCGCAGAATACATCATGGCATACGGCAATGATAATGTGATCCTGTGTGAACGCGGTGTCCGCACTTTTGAAAACTACACCCGCAATACGCTGGATATCTCGATGATCCCGGCAATAAAAGAACTCTCTCATCTGCCCGTCATCATCGACCCCAGCCACGCCGCCGGTATGGCACGTTTCGTTGCCCCGCTCTCCCGGGCCGCAGTTGCCGCCGGGACCGACGGACTTATCATCGAAGTCCACAACGATCCCGCCCACGCCCGCTGTGACGGTCCGCAGTCGCTTACGATGGAGGCTTTTGACAAACTGATGAAAGAGATCGATCAGCTCCACAAACTTATTCATGCTTGAACAGAAAAACATAAGGAATAAAAAAATGAGCATCGAAGATTGTCGCAACAAAATTGACGATATCGACAGTCAGATATTGACACTTTTCCATCAGCGAATGGATGTTGTAACTGAGATCGCCCGCTTGAAAAAAGCGAGCCACACCTCCGTTCTCAACCGCAAGCGGGAACGGGAGATCCTCCACCGGGTCTTCAACAACAGCCAAAACGGTCTGGGAAAGTATTCGATAAATCTCTTCACCACACTGATGGAGCTTTCCCGCGCCTACCAGCGGGAACAGAATTCTCCTGATCGCGGTATGCGTGATGAACTTGATCTCATCCGCAGCCGTACTCCGGAAAAGTTTCCGGAAAGCGCACTTGTCGCCTGCATGGGCATGGAAGGAACTTACGGGCAGATCGCCTGCGATAAACTTTTCAAAGTCGCCGATATCGTCTACTTCAAAAACTTTGCCGGAGTCTGCCGCGCCGTTGCCGACGGGCTGTGTGAATACGGCGTTCTGCCGGTGGATAACACCACCAGCGGCACGGTGGACGGCGTTTACGAACTTATGCAGTCCGGAAGTTTCAACATTGTCCGCAGTATAAATTTGCAGATTTCCAGTGTTCTGCTGGCAAAGCGCGGAACGAAAATTTCCGATATAAAAGAGATTTGTTCCCATCCCCAGCCGTTCAAGCAGTGTTCTGAATTTATCAAAACGCTCAAAGATGTAAAACTCACCTTCACCGAAAGCACCGCTGCCGCCGCCGCCATGGTCGCCGACAGTGACCGTAGCGACATCGCCGCCATCGCCTCACGCAACTGCCGGGACCTCTGCGATCTGGATATCATTTCCAGCAATATCCAGAACAGCGATTACAATTACACCCGCTTCGTCTGCATCTCCAGAGAACCGCAAATCTTTCCCGGAGCCAATAAGATCAGCCTGATCGCCGTGCTGTCGCACCAGCCCGGAACCTTGAACTCGGTGTTGTCCAAATTCTCAGCGTTAGGGTTGAACCTGACCAAACTGGAAAGCCGTCCCATCCCCGGCAGAAAGTTTGAATATATGTTCTACTTCGACTTCGACGCCTCCGTTGCCGACCAGGGGATCGCGGAACTTCTCGGCGAACTGCGCAACGATTCAGAGAAATTCATGTTTCTCGGAAACTATACGGAACTCTGATAAGTTCCAATTCTGTTCCGTCCCCTCCCGGAAAAAATTTCCCGGAGGGGCGTCTTTTTTTTCCGGCATCGTGTTTTCAGCGCAAAAAGATAAACTTTTTTCAAATCGTTCCTTGAATTGCCACTTTACAGTGCTATATTGAGTACAAGCAATAAACTTTACAAAAAAATAATTTTCAAAGAGGCATATTGCAGAAAAAATGAAACGATACCGGAACGAGCCGGACCGCGACAAAATCATGGACGGCTACGAAAACCAATCGTTCGATAAGGTATGGGTCCTGATGCGCCCCTACCGTTCGATGCTCTTCGGCTCAATGGCAGCACTGATTCTTTTCAACATGATGGGACTGAGCTTGCCGTGGATGTTAAAACTCGCGATCGACCGCATTCTCCCCAATGCCGATTTCATCCTTTTCTGGATCGTCGCCGGCGGTATGCTGCTGCTGTATGCCATCCGCTGTCTCCTGCGTTATATCGCCTGTTACAGCATCGACTACATGGGCGTGCGGGTGATGATCGACCTGCGCCAGAAGGTGTTCAGCCATCTGCAAAGCCTTTCTCTGCGTTTCTATGAAGAGTACCGCACCGGCAAACTTATCAGCAACGTAATCAGCGACGTGGCGATGCTTCAGGTGCTTCTGCGTACCCTCACGCAATTCGGAGAACAGCTCTTCCAACTGCTGCTGATCGCCTTTCTGCTGTTGATAATCAACTGGAAAATGGGATTGCTGGTCTTTCTCACTCTGCCGATACACTATATCAACTTCCACTATTTCCGCAAGGAGATCCGCAAAGACTCCATGGTCATTCAGGAAAAGATGTCGGAAATTTCTGCAAACCTTTCCGAAACTCTGAGCGGCGTGAAAGTGGTCAAATCTTTCGCCAAAGAACACAGCGAATGTCTGAACTTTTTCCAGAACCTCCGCCCGCTTGCCGATATGCAGATGCGCCTCACCGTGGACGGCGTGGGGTTGTGGGCGTTTTTTGATATGCTGGCAGTGTCGACCTATCTGCTTATCATCGGAGTCGGTATCTGGTTCGTCAAAGATAACAGCATCACCATCGGTGAGTTTGTCGCGTTCTACACTTACGTCACCATGATGCTCAACCCGATAAACATCCTTTCCGGTATGTCCATTACTTTCGCACAGGGCATGGTCGGAGCCAGCCGTATCGTGAAGCTGCTCAATACGATCCCGGAGATCCGCGAAGTCCCCAACGCCATGCACGTTGATAAACTTTCCGGCAAAATAGATTTCCACAATGTCAGCTTCAGCTATGAACAGGAAAAGGTCTCACTATCGACAACTTCTCCATCCACATCCACCCCGGACAGAAAGTTGCTCTGGTCGGCCCCAGCGGTTCCGGAAAATCCACAATCAGCAATCTTCTGCTGCGCTTTTACGATGTCACCGGCGGTGTTATCCGCGTGGATGATCTCGATATCCGTAAGCTGAACCTCACCTCCTACCGCGACAATATCGGTATCGTATTGCAGGAACCGTTCCTCTTCTCCGGCACGATCCGGGACAACATCGCCTACGCTGTCAAGCGTGAAGTTTCGGATGAAGAAATTTTTGCCGCCGCCAGAATGGCAAACGTGGAAGAGTTCGTCCTCCAGCTCCCCGATGGTTACGATACCGTCATCGGTGAAAACGGTGCCAGTTTGTCCGGCGGTCAGAAACAGCGTCTCGCCATCGCCCGCGCCGTGCTGAAAAATCCGACGATCCTCATTCTGGACGAAGCCACCAGCGCGCTGGATACCGTTTCAGAATATCTGGTTCAGGATGCACTGGACAAACTCATGCGGAACAAAACGACCATTATCATCGCCCACCGCCTCTCCACTATCAAAAACGCGGATGTTATCGTCGTCCTCGACAAAGGCAAGATCGTTCAGCAGGGTCGCCACGATGATTTGATGTCACAACCGGGAACTTACCGGGATCTTTATCAAACTCAGACCAGAATGAACAGGGGGCATTGATCGTGAAGCGTGATAAAAAAAGTATTCTTTACGGACACTCTTCTGTGCGGAACCGGTTTCGCATTTTCCGCAGAATAATTGCCGCCATTTTGCTGATAATGTTCTCCATCGTGGCGATAATGTGTCTCGGCAGCATGGATGATACCGTCGAAGGCGGAGGTACCGTTGTCGGTATCCGCGAATATGATCTGAAAACCCTCGTCAGTGCCAAGACAGTAAAAATCTATCACCACGAAGGTGAAGAGGTCAAGCGCGGCGAACTCCTGGTCGAATTCGATTCCCGCGATCAGCGCGATAAGATCGCAACTCTCAAACACGAGCTGGAAGAACTTATCCACGAACAGGAAGTAAAAGAACAATCGTTGAAGATCCTGCGCAAAGACCCCCTCCCCGATTACTTCCGGCATACCAAGCTGCAGCTGGAGGAGGCACGGGAACGCTTTGCCAGAAATGAACATGAATTGAAAGTTTACCACGACCTGTTCCAGCGTAAAGCGATCACCCGCCGGGAATTTTTGCGGGTGGAACTCGACCACCTCAACAGCCAGATGGCACTGCGCCGCCTGCAGGAGGACTGGAAAAAACTGCAATCCGGTATGGCAAAAGATATCATCCTCCGGGCGGAAAAAGAGCTTGCTCTGCTCAAAAAACGGATCGAAGGAAAGAAACTCGATATCGATATCGCCATCAAAAAACTGGAAGATTACAAACTTTATGCTCCGGATGCCGGTGTTTTGACCGACATACCTCCCCGAGCCGGCGGTTTTTATCCCCGCGGCGAAGTAGTAGTAAAATTTTCCGCCAACCGCAACAAAAAAGTCATCGCCCTTATCGACGAAAAACAAATTTTCAAAGTCGCCCCCGGACAGAAAGTCCGAATCTATTGCCAACAGTACAACTACCTTGATTACGGTTACTTTGAAGGTCGTGTCACCGATATTTATCAACTCCCGGTAATGCATAAGGGAGCAAACTGTTATCCGGTACGCATCGTGCTTTCCAACGAAGAATACCCACTGCGTTTCGGTTCCGGCTGTGACGTGACCATCATCACCGGACGTGACCGCATCATCTCCGTCATTCTCGGTATCCGCGGCAAGGGTTTCTGGGAACGCCGCCTCAAACATTTGGACAAGAAGATAAGCAAATAGGTGGAGCGGGGATACGGCGTGCCCTCGTGCGCGTCAACGGCGGCAGCGGCAACATTCGTGAACGGAAGTTCACGTCAGTTGCCGCTTTCTTGTTGCCATCGCACGATCATCACGCCGGTCGCGACGGGGCAGGGCTTGCGCGCCCTGCCGGAGGGCGTGGGGGCGGTGATCTCGCTTTGCCGGAGCGCGCCTTGCTGCGCTCGCCGCTCGGGTCGAGGACGCAAGTCCACTCCCCTCGCTTCTCGCTTGCAAAACCCGCCCGGCGGTGCGATATCACCGCCTATAAGCTGGGCTGGAGTA
>JAFVZN010000070.1 GCA_017508135.1 Lentisphaeria bacterium
AAAATTTGAAGCTGTAATTTTTTGTGAGATTGCAAGTTGTTCGCTGATTGCCTAGTTTTGATTCTAACGAGACGTGGCGCCTGCGGTCAGCCGATTTCATCGGCTGACCTCGCGGCTTAAATGCTCGGCTTCCTCCGCCCGCGCTGAATTTCTTCAGCGCGTCCGCCAGCTGTTGACCGGCGGTTCGCTTCGTCCAGGAGCGCGCGCTCGGCGGCAACCGCCTCGCATCACTATTCCAGGATGAGGTTACTTCTCTTTGATCACAGCAACAATATCCTGCCAGTTGGCTTCAAAGGCATCGTTGAGCATCTTTGCCGCATTTTGACGGGTGGAATAACTGCGGGAAGTACGCAGCATCTTGCGCACCTTTTCAACGGCTTCCGCGTGCCGCTGCCGGAGGCGGGCTTCCAGTGCCGCCAACTCTTTTTTCGGGAGCAGCGGCTGTTTTTTGCTGTGCAGATCGAGCGATTTTCTGCTGAATGAACCATTCTTGATCTCTTCCGGAACTTCCAAGACCGTCACCGGAACCGGGATAAAACATGAACTGCGCGGCGGTCCGAACACACTGTACATCGTCGTCAGCGTTTCCGGGAACTCTGTATCAATGGCAAAAGTGACACCGGTGACCGTTCTGGAACCGCAGGGAGTATAACTATCTGCCTTCTCCGGAAACTTGTTGATCCGGGACGAAGCGGCAAAATCTGCCGCAGTGATGATCCCATTGTCACGCCACTGCCGGTTGAGCAAAAACTCCCGCACTGCAAATTCGCGCCGGAAGTGTCCGAGCAAACTGCTGTATCCACGCATACTGAACTTCTGCATTTCCGGATAGTGGAACGCATTTGCCCTGATGTCGAAACCGCTATTGACCGTTTTTGCCACAACATTACGGGCATCCTGTTCGACGATATACACATTTTTACGGTCAGCGATAAACCAGATCGAACCGCTTTCCGCATGGGAATAAGCGTTGTCAGCGATGATTTTTTTCAAAAGCTCCACAGCGGCTTCGGCACTTCCGGATTCTTCGAGCAGTATCCGGCAGATGAGCGGCGTACCCATACCGTACTGGCTGCTGTCAGCGGCAGAAACCGGATCGCCGCTGTTCATAAGCACGACAACGCCCCGGTCGTTGACACCCTGATTCGGATTGAATCCGGTTTTGGGACCGTTGCCAATCCACGCATGTTTTCCGGGAACCGCCCGGCGCAGAAGAGTAACTTCTCTCAATTTGGAATCGCGGTTTTTATGCACAAAAATGGTCTTCCCGTCAGTCATATCGGGCATGGCGACCCAACTGGTACATTCGTGATACTCTTCGCGGTCAGTTCCGGCGGCTTTTTTCTCCGCAGGAGCAGCTTTGGACGGTTTAACGGCACCAAAGCGCATCATAGCAAGGTATGTGCCTTTTTCCCAGTTGAAAACCCGGTCGATCAGGTAACTTTCCTCCACGATATGCGGAGCGAAACGCAGCAATGCACCTTTGAAATGGCGGAGCCGTTCCGCCTTCAAAGCCGGAGTGAGCGGCCACCGCTTATCCCCGTTTCCGACCACGCGTCCCTGATAGATGGTCCAATATTTGCGGACATGAGCTTCCACATCGATATCCCGGGCGCAAACTCCGAACGCGGCACACACCGCCAGCAACAGACAAAAATTTCTCACGTTCATACTCCTTTTCAATACTCAGTTTTTCAAACTCTGCAGCGGAGCCGGTATCCGGCCGCCGCGACCGATAAATCCGGCGGGGGAATATTTGCTCACCGGGATCACCGGTGCTTCTCCGAGCAATCCTCCGAAAGAAACCATATCTCCGACTTTTCCCGCCGGAATCAACCGCACAGCCGTCGTCTTGGTGTTGACCACGCCGATGGAGATCTCGTCAGCGATGATACCGGAAATAACCTCTGCCGGAGTATCTCCGGGAATGGCGATCATATCCAAACCGACGGAACACACCGCCGTCATCGCTTCAAGTTTCTCCAGACTCAATGCTCCGCAGCGGGCGGCTTCGATCATTCCGGCATCTTCCGACACCGGGATAAAGGCTCCGGAAAGACCGCCGACATGGCTGGATGCCATAACACCGCCCTTTTTCACCGCATCGTTGAGCATGGCAAGCGCGGCGGTGGTTCCGTGGCATCCGCACTTTTCCAGCCCCATGGATTCGAGAATATACGCCACCGAATCACCGACCGCCGGTGTCGGAGCTAGCGACAAGTCCACAATACCGAAAGGCACGCCCAGACGTTCAGAAGCCTCTTTTGCGACCAGCTGACCGACCCGGGTGATCTTGAACGCCGTCCGCTTGATCGTTTCCGCAACTTCCGTCAGATTGCAGTCACCCTTGCGCCGGATGGCGGAGGCGACCACGCCGGGGCCGGAAACACCGACATTGATGACCGTTTCCGGTTCTCCGATGCCGTGGAACGCGCCTGCCATAAACGGGTTATCTTCCGGCACGTTGGCAAACACCACCAGCTTGGCGCAGCCGATGGCATCGCGTTCAGCAGTAATATCGGCTGTCCGGCGGATAACACGTCCCATCAGAGCGACGGCATCCATGTTGATACCGGCTTTGGTGGATGCGACATTCACGGAAGAACAAACACGCTCAGTTTCCGCCAACGCCTGCGGGATGGCATCGATCACCGCCTTGCTGCCGTTGGTGAAACCTTTCTGCACCAACGCACTGAAACCGCCGATGAAGTTGATCCCCAATTCATGCGCCGCCCGGTCGAGCGTTTTGGCGACCTTTACCGCATCATCAGCAGACAATCCGCCCGCCATCAGTGCGATGGGAGTTACCGAAACGCGCTTGTTGATGATGGGGATGCCATATTTTTTTTCAATATCTTCACCGGTTTTCACCAGATTTTCCGCGCGGGACATGATCCGGTCGTAGATACGGGAGCAAAGCCGGGCGGGGTCTTCGCTCTGGCAATCGTAGAGAGAAATACCCATAGTAATGGTACGGATATCCAGGCACTCCTCCCGGATCATGCTGATCGTTTCAATAATATCTTTCGTATCAAACATGGTTCAGATCCTGTGCATGGAGTTGAAAATATCCTCGTGCATAACATGGATATCCAGATCGTCAGCTTTGCCGCGCGCGCTCATATAGTCCACAAATTCATTGAACGGCCGGTTGAGCTTCTCGATATCGACGATCATTATCATGGTGAAATATTCATCCAGCACGGTTTGGGAGATGTCCAGAATATTGGCTCCGAAATCCGCGCACCCGGCACTGACCTTGGCAATAATACCAACGGAATCCCGCCCGATGACCGACACAACTGCTTTCATAAAGTACCTCCATCAAGTTTATTTGTTTGGTATAATATAGCACGATATCGACGGGAAGTAAAATCCGTTTGCGGTAATCGTTCAAAAAAGATGCATATTTCACGTTAGAAAAAAATTTTTTCCGTGCTATATTAAGAAGAGATTTGTTTTTGAAATAAAGAGGTCACATTATGAAATTGAAACTCGCCGTTGCCGGTCTCCGGCACAACCATATTTTCAGTCTGCTCACTGTCGCCCAAAACAACCCCGCCGTGGAGATCGTCGCCTGCGCCGAAGAGGATGCCGCCACCAGAGCCGAACTGGAAAAATCCGGCAAAGTCACCATCACCCATACCTCCATCACCGATATGCTGGATAATGTCGATTGCGATGCTGTCGCCATCGGCGATTGTTACGCCAGACGCGGAAATATCGCCATCGCCGCTCTGGAGCGGAACAAGCACGTCATCTCCGACAAACCGATATGTACAAAGTTGTCTGAACTTGAAAATATCGAAGCTCTCGCCACAGCAAAAAAACTCTGTCTGGGCTGTATGTTCGATCTGCGCACCGCGCCGCCGGTAGCGGGAGCAAAAAAACTGCTCGATGCCGGTGTTATCGGTGAAGTGATACAGATCCAGTTCACCGCCCAGCACCGCCTGATGAGAAGTTCCCGCCCGTCATGGTACTTTTCCGGCAATATGCACGGCGGCACCATCAATGATATCGGA
Organism: Lentisphaeria bacterium; assembly: GCA_017508135.1. Lineage (GTDB taxonomy): Bacteria > Verrucomicrobiota > Lentisphaeria > Victivallales > Victivallaceae > UBA1784. The sequence continues at coordinate 4,023 of JAFVZN010000070.1, forward strand.
AGTCACGCCGCTGACCTCATCCCCTTTCTCACCGGCGCACAGATAAAGACCATCAACGGCGCGCGCACCTGGAAAGCTCTTGCCCGCCCGGACGAAGATCTCAATGATGCCGGTCAATTCATGCTCACGCTGGATAACGGCTGCGGGGTCATCGGCGATGTCTCCTACTCCGCCCCGGACACCACCGGCACACTGCCGACCTACTGGAGATTCAATATCTGGGGGCGCAACGGCATGATCGAATTCAACTATGCCGACCAGTTCATCACTGCATACATCAATGGTACTGCCGGAAAGTCGACCTTTGCAGTGCCCACCTATCGCGGCCCGGATTTCCTCACGGAGTTTATCAGCGAAATCTCCGGCAACCCCGGGTCACTCACCACGGCAGGCATCATCACCGCCTCGCGCTGTATTTTGAAAGTTCAGGAGTTTGCCGACCTGGCAGCAAAGTAAAACTGTTTTAAAGGAGGATCATCATGAAAACCAGAATTTTAAATATGCTCTCTCTGCTGCCCGGTTTTATCCTGGCTCTCGCCATTGCCGCTGTTGCCAAAGTGATAGAAAGTTTACTGCCGGTACATATCATCGGTGCCTCGGTCATCGCCCTGTTTGCCGGTATGATAATCAACAGCTTCTACCGTCCGGCATGGGCGGTTCCCGGATTGAAGTTCACCTCGAAAAAGATACTGAAATTTGCCATTATACTTCTGGGGGCATCGCTCAGTGTCGGAGTGATACTTTCTGTGGGACAGCGTTCTCTGCTGGTCATGGTGTTCACTCTTCTCACCTGCTTCGGCGGCGGATATCTTATCGGGAAAGCACTGGGGCTGAACTGGAAACTCTCCAATCTCATCTCTGCCGGAACCGGAATTTGCGGCGGCAGTGCCATCGCGGCGATCGCTCCCGTGATCGATGCCGAGGATAAAGATATTGCCTACGCAATGTCTGCAACGTTCCTCTTCGATATGGCGATGGTGGTGCTTTTTCCCATCATGGGACGCGCGATGGGGCTTTCGGATGAAGCATACGGCCTCTGGGCGGGAACTGCGGTCAACGATACGTCAAGCGTCGTTGCCGCAGGTTACGCTTTCAGCGAAGGAGGCGGTGATTATGCCACCATGGTAAAGTTGACAAGAACGTTGTCGATCATCCCGACAGTGCTGGTATTTGCATTCATCAATGTCAGACTGGCAAAAAAGAAGCATTTGGAATCCACCGGAGCAAAGGTCAACATCGGTGGACTCTTCCCCTGGTTCATTCTGGGCTTTCTGGCGTTGGCGGCACTCAACAGCACCGGTATCATCCCGCCGGAAATTTCCAAAATTGCCAAGAGTACGAGCAAGTTCCTCATGGTTGCCGCGCTGGCGGCGATCGGTCTGGGAACCAGTTTCAAGGATATGAAAAAAGCAGGTCTCAATCCCATGCTGCACGGCTTCATTATTTCGGCACTGGTGGTCATCGTGGCACTTGCCGTAGAATGGTGCATGGGCCTGGTATAAGATTTCTGTAATGTCCCAATTTTTGTAAAATCTTTACTGCGGCGGCATCGCGGGCGGCAAAAAACAGGATCGGCTATTTTACATGGTAGACATTGACTTTGACCTTCTCCGGCACACCGCCGGGAAGAGCAAATTCAAACATCGTTCCGGGTTTCACGCTGTACGCCGGAAACAAGCCGTTGCCGAACGCGATGACCGCTTCGGTCGTATCCGTCTTGTTTGACTGACGGATGGAAAGTTCGATGTCGTCACTCCGGGCTTTTTTCAAGTACAGCCGATAGATGTTCTTATTGTTTATTCTGGCATAACGCAGTTCAAAGTCCCCATCTTTCCGGAGAACAGGCCGCCCTCCGGCTTTGGCAAAAATCTCCTCCGGCACCGGGCGCAGCCACGGAACCGCCGGGCGCGGCACCGGTTGCGGCAATATCCGGAACATCACTATCGTATGATTTTTCCAGATAGCATAAGTCACCGGAACTGCACGCAAATCTGCGGCGAGTTTTTTCCGCAGTGCGGATATGCGCTTGCCGTCTTCAATGCCTTTGTCGTGCAGATCGATTATCACCGCATCCCCCGGGCGAATATCCGTCAGCGGTGCCGTCGGTCGCTGGAATTGGAACTGTCCGCGTATCCTCCCGGTCGCGGCAATACGTTTGGCATTACCTGCCGCCTGATCGAAAAAGTTCATCAACTCCACTCCGGACGGGCGGTTCATCAACCGTTTCAACGGCCCCTGACTTCCCGGCACCATGCCCAGCATCCAGCCGCACAGCAGTGTTGATGCCAGAACTGCGCACACTGCCGGACGACGCACTTCCGGATAAAGTCGTTTCAAATTGAGTATCATCACGATCACCGCCAAAACCGTACACTCCAAACCATACTGAAGCATCACACTCTTCACATCCGGAGAACTCTGCAATATCACTCCGGCAAAGATCGGCAAAATAGAAATCAGCATCAGCGGTTTGTAAATGATCCCGAACAGCAGCGGAACAAAGACCGCCAATGTAAAACAAACGGTACTGCGGTCAAATACCGTTCCCCAGAATGCCCCCGGACGGATGACAGGAGACAACAGCACTTCCCCCATAGTGCTGCCCAGCTGGGAGTAGTGGAACATCTGCGAATAATTTTCCGCACCATGCGCCGCCGGAATGACCGCACTGCTGAAAAAGAAAAATAATCCAACCATAGCGGCAAAAAGTGCGATCCCGCTCTTCCAGCGTTTACAGCACACCAGATATACCGCATACCCCGCCCAGAATATGCACACCGTCTCCTGTACCAGCAGCGACAACAGAAAACACGCCGCCATGAGATAACGGTTTTCATATTCCCGCGCGATGAAAAATCCCATCAACAGCGGCACGAAAAAGACTATCGGATGAAATCCGTAAAAGAGCGACAAATATTGATTGCTCAACACCGGGTTGAAAACCGTCAATACCAATAATACCGCACTCATCCAACTGCTCAAATTACACTTGCGGCTCAACCGGTATCCCAGCGGCACGACAGAAGCTATGCACAGCGCATTGACCATAAACACCGTATCCGGAGCGTACCACAACTTCAGCAAAGTGGTCATCACCAGATTGACACCGAAATTCCAGTGTCCCGCTCCGGCGCACCATTGGGCAAAATTCGCTTTGCCGCTCAACAAATGCAGATAATGTTCAACATACTGGTTCCAGTCGCCCCAGATAAAGTACAAAGTATCATACGCTCTGATTTGCAGATAATATCCCCAGACGGCAACAATGACTCCTCCGGCGACCGCGATCGCCGTACCATATTTCTCCGGCAGTTCCGGCAGTGACTTCCGCCACTGTCCGGCAAGGTTGAATACCACCAGCGCGATGACCGCGACCGCAATAAGTATTCCGGGAAAAGTTCCGCACGGGACCAGATATAACAGCAACGCCGGGCGCGTGATCTTCTCCCACATGCACACCCGCTCCACCCGGTTCCCCTTCCCCGCCAGCGCGGCAAGCAGAACCACCGCTCCGGCGGCCGCCGTAATGACCGGCAGAAACGGAACGGTATTGAAACGTATCACCCTGTAAGTCAGAGAATTTATCTGCGCATTGATATAACAAATCTTTATCAGCGCATCGCTCAATGCCGCGACCGCCGCCGCCAATGATATGGCGGAAGCAGCCGGCGAAAGTATGGCTCGGAACTTATTCAACATCCCAATATCACTTGCTGAAATCAGCTTTCAATTGTTCGCGGTATCCGGCATCGGTCAGAACTTTCAATCCCACTGCCGCCATCGCCGCCGATGCCTTGTGCATCTGGCTGAACGCGTAAGGTTTGCCCGAAGCCTCGCACATGGCGGCAGAGTGTCCGGCGATCTCAGTGTGATTTTCGGAAATCCCGATGTAGGGGTGGATCGCCGGAACCGCCTGCGAAACGTTCCCGAAATCAGACGAACCGCGACCGGCACCGAAACTCAAATCTACCGGACTGCCCAGCTCTCCGATCTTCTCCATCCACACCTGATTCATCAAAGCTGCCGGTTTGCGCGCCTTGGTTCCGGCATTGAACGGCTTGACCTCATATTCAGCTCCGGTCATAAGAGCCGCACCTTTGACGATATCGAGAAAACGGTCATTCATCTTATCCTGCCACTCCTGCGTTGCGGAACGGACATAAAAACAGCATCCGGCACGGTCGGGAGTGATATTGGGTTTGAGTCCGCCTTCGGTAACGATACCGTGGATGCGGGAACTTTCCGGAAGCTGCTGCCGCCACGCATTGATACCGGCAAAGAGCAGCTGTACCGCATCCAGCGCGTTGATCCCCAGATGCGGAGAACCGCTGGCGTGGGAGGCTTTACCCTTGAATACAACATCAAAACGTTTGATGCTCAAACATCCGGTATCCAGCGTCGTGCGCCATGACGGATGCACCATCATCGCCGCATCGACACCGTCAAGCGCGCCGGAATCGACTATCTTCACCTTGCTGCTGCCGCTCTCTTCGGCGGGGGTCCCGATCAATACGACTTTACCCGGAATGTTGTTGCGCTTCATATAATCAGTAAGCGCGATAAACGCGCCCAACGCCGCGCCGCAGATAAGATTGTGTCCGCAGCCGTGACCGATACCGGGCAGTGCATCGTATTCGGAAGTAATGGCAAACGCGGGCGTGCCGCTGCCGTATTCGCAACGGTACGCGGTTTCAAAACCGCAGTAATTTTCTGTAACTTCAAAACCGTGCTTCTTCAAAAATTCGCACTGAAGTTGGCAAGCGGCGACCTCTTTGAAGGCAAGTTCCGGATTTTTCCACACTTCCATACTGAGCGCATCAAGTTCAGCACCATAGGTTTCTACGATCTGCAAGAGTTGTTGTACTTCACTCATAAAGATATTCCTCATTTGAATTGTTTGTATAATTCATCAAGTTTGGCGAGATAATATGCGGTATTTTCATCACGCACCCCGCTTTCCGCATCACTGAGCAGCTTTGAATTGCCCACGACCGGAAGTTTGGCTTTGCTTCCAGTCACATAGAATTCCACCTTGTCTCCACTGCGGAACTTCTTTCCGGATGCCAGTGCCAGCTCATAAGCGGCAGAACGGCGCGCACCGGGTGCGCTCTGTTTGCGCTTGTAATTTTCCGGCGAATCGCTCAACACTTCGCTCTTGGCAAGTTCAGCTATATCTATCGTCCGGGCAGATATGGCATCGTGCAGTTCACGGTAGCAATTTTCCATTATTTCCGGAGCATCCAGAAGTTTGGAACGCAACACAGCGGAGATGAATTTCCGCTGATATTTTTCCAGCGCGCGCGATTTCAGCGCGGCACCGGAAACAGAAACAGAGTTGTCCGCATGGAGCAGTGCATAATTTTTGGATTTGTAACAATACATCGCCGGGTATTCAGCATCAAAATCAAGTTCGATCCCCGCCGGCAGGACGGATTGTATCTGCGCTTCAAAATCTTCCGGAACCTCCGGCGGCATGGTGAAATATATGCCGTCGGTATCCATTTCCACTATCTGCGCATCCAGCGAAGAGAGTTTTTCCGCCAGTTTTCCCAGCAGTTCCCGCCCGAAAGCGGTGACACTTTCCGCCAGAGTGCAGTCGTTGAAACTGCCCTGCGCGAAACCGAGGTAACCGTAAAAGGAGTTTATCAATATTTTAAACGTGGACTGCAGCGCGTTCAACCGCTGTTTTTCCCGTCCTTCCGGCAACGCTCTGGCCTGATCTTTGGCATCCAGCCGGAACTGCCGCAGCCGGGAGAGCGATTTTAAAAATATCCCAAGCTCATCCCGCGCCGGAGCCTGATTCAGATGAAGCAGTATCGACGGATAAAGCGAACGCACATCACAGTGCCGCACCTGATGATAGACTCCCGCCTCTCCCGCTCCGGTCAATGCTCCGGCAAACCGCCGCGCCTCCTCCGGATAGGGTACGGCATATCCGGCGCGCTGATATTCGGCAATAAAAAACGCATCCAGAGCCGCGCCGCTGCCGCGCAGTACACAATCCTGAAAGGTCAGCGGCAAGGTACAGCATTTATAAAAACTTGCCGGAGAAAGCAAATTGGACAACTCCTGCACCGCGCGCGTATCTTCACAACACTCTATGCCGAAATATTCCCGCAGATAATCCAGTTCAAAACTCTCCATATCCCGGTGCGCGGCATCGTAAAACAATACCAGATGTGCCATGTCGGCAAGCTGTCTGCCATAAAGATAATAACGGTTGCAGAATATCTGTTTTTCCGCCACGGAAAACCGGCTTTTCCGGGAGGAAAATCCTCCGCCGTTCCGTCCGCAGTCAAAGGTGAACTTCAACTTTTTCGCCCGTTTTTCCAACAGCGGCAAACCATCTTTGAAGATATTGTAGCCTTCGAGCAGATCGGGGTCACAACTCTTTACCGCTTCGTTGAACTTCGCCAGCACCGCCGCTTCGCCGCCGCATTCCGCCGTTTCATAACGGGCAAAAAATCCCCGGTTGTCCGCGACTTCGATCGCGGTGATCTCCGTGCCGTCACCGTTTGCCGCCACAGCGAACTGCATCCGGTGCAGTTCGTGAAAATCCATGCCGGAAAAAAAACGGTTGCCGCTGATACTGAGAAACTGAGTACTCAACTCCCGCACAGTCAGCACACCTGGACTTTTTTTCACCGTCTCAAGAGCAACTTCATAATCGCTGACACAGTCAAATTCCCACCGGACATTCAACGGCGCACTACCGGCAAGGGCAACGGCACGTCCTCCGGAAGAAACAACGACCCCTTTCTCCGCAAGCATCCACGGAGAAAAGGGTACGATTTTTTTCACACACTCCCCGGCAGCATCACGGCAGAAAATCTCTGCATTCTGCTCTGTTATCTCAACCGCAGTGATACGGTCAATCATCTCTGCTCTCCGAAGAATGTTTACACTATTCAGCACACCAGCGTTGCCAATGCGAAACCATCTTCCGTGGCGATCGCCGCGGCACTGGTGACCGGGTTTTCAAATCCGGCAAAGACACCGCCGTCAACGACATATTTCACGGCACAATTTTCGCACGCGGCATCAAAGTCGGTATCAACATTGGTATCGCAGGGAGCGTTGCACTCATAGGTGGAGATGTAACGCGCGACACCCGGTTCCATCTTGAATTCCCGGACCATCACCGCATCTTTGCGGACGATGCCGAGATAACCGAGTTTGGATTCACGACCGGCGACCGCGACCACACGCGGGGTGTCGAGAGAATCTTTTTCATAATCCATCGCCAGAAGGCACATGGTGATCGCATCGCGCACAGGCATTCCGGCGGCGATCTTTTCGGTGATGGGGTCAGTCTGGGAACCGTTGGTGGCGATCGCCCACTCTCCGGCTATACGCAGACAGTTGTAGCTGATATACGGATTCTTGGCGAGGTCGCCTTCGGCACCTTCACGGGGAATGATGGCGATATTGCCGTTATTTTCAACCGCGCGGCGGTTGGGGAAAGAACGGGATGAAACCCGGTACATGGCGCAGGGACGGCCATCTTTAGTCATTCCGAAAGCAACGATTCTTCCGATATACATGATAAAATCCTCCGTATTTTAGGGTTATTGAGTCAATTGATACAATTAAAAAAGATTTTTCCGGCGGCGGCGCACCTCCTGTGTGGCACGCACCGAGAGCAGTGACAACTGTTCATCCTGCATCTCTTTGCTCATGGCAAGGAAAATTCCCATAAGTTTGTTTTCTGCGGTCGATAAACTGGAATACTCCGACGGCGCGGCACTGCTGCCGAGCGCAGAGGCAAAACCGGCTATGATCTCCTTCTTTTCCGATTCCGAAAAGATGGCGAACTCATCCAGCAATATTTTCTGTTCACTGAGCATCTCCACCAGTTCCGGGTGGCGGCGGTAGGCACTGCCGATACGCGGCGGCGGTTCCGGCATGGGTTCCGGACCTTCAAGGTAGGGCTTCAATGCGGGGTAGACCCGATCCCAGGTTTCTGCCCGGATGGTGCGCACCTTGCGGTCGAGATAACGGCGCAGCAGCTCGATCTTCACACCGGAAAGCTGGGAAAGCTCTTCCAGCGAGAGTGCTTCGGCGTAACTGTCAAGTGCGCGGAAAAAATCATTATTCAGCTTGCGGACTTCGCGCCGTCCGTTTTTATCTGACTGCTCCATAACAACTTACTCCTTATTCAATACATTGTTGTCCAGAAGTTCCGCCTGCTTTACCAAGTATTTGAACACATCCATTTTCCACCGGTGTACGGTAAAGAGGAAACTTATAACTCTCCGGCAATGGCCGGGATTTGACAAAGTAAACTGCCGCACCGTTCCGTCGGTATAAAGCACACACACCCGGTCGGGGTGGGTCCCGCAATCCAGGAGAAGCGGAATATTTTTCTCTTTTGCCAACGCTTTATTGTATCCGAGATAGAGATATTTTCCATCTTCGGGAAGGTTTTTCGCCGCAACTTTGATTTTGTTCCAACCGACAGCACCGGCTTCGGCCGGGAAAGTGCCGTTATTTTTGGCACTGTGATTTTTCAACGCCGCAAAAATCAGCTTCATATTTTTGCGGCAATCCGGCTGAACCTGTTTGGGAACTGCCGCTTTTTTACGCGGTGCAGGGGCTTTTTTCTCCTGAACAGCGACCTTTTCAGGCATCAACAACCGCTTTTGCCAACGTTCAAGCAATATTTCAAACATCTCTCCGGAGAGATCCTTCCCGCTGTTCCGCACCAGCAGAATGCCATCATCCGTCCGGGTAAGTACCGAACTTTCCGGCAGAAACTCATCTCCGGCAACAGTTACTCCGGGACGGATATAGAAAAATGCACATCCACTCTCCGGCAGATTTTTATTCCATTTGATAAACTCTTTATCATCCTTCAAACGCGGCACACCGGCAGCGGGAGAAAAGATTTTTTCGCCTGCGGCGGTATCGTAAAAAATGAGTTTTTTATCTTTATGGCACAGTACACCTTTGTCATTCGGCAGCACCACGCGCCGGGAATTCTTATCCACGATGCGATCCAGATATAACGCTTTGACAACAGCATCAAAGATTTCGCCATTTTCATCGGGAAAGGAGATGGAGAAAGCTCCATCTTCCGGGCCGTACCCCGCTTTCCGGGAGAACGCAAGCATCGCCCAGCCGTTAGCCTGGTTGAGTACGGAGAGATCGACATTCTTCGGCAGTGCGATCTGAGAAATGAACTGCTGACCGACATCTCCGGTGGCAATGATCGCATCCAGCACCGCTTTGAGTGAAATATTGACGGCAAGCACCCACTGCACCGATGCGGGCAGTTCGCCGATGACGGCATTGCGCGCCGCGCTCTCTTTCTGCACAAGAGAGTTCAATAATCCGCTGCTTGCCGGAGGTATGGCGGCAAATACCCGGCTGCGGTAAAAATCAGGAGCAACTTTGACCGAACTTGCCCCGGCTCCCTGCAAATCGCGGAGTCCGGAAATCTCCCAAAGCAACCGGAAAAGCACCAGATTGCGCTGCATCTCCGCTTTCCGTGCAGCAGAGAGTTTGAAAGCCGACAATCTCTGTTCAAATTTGAGCGCACTGCGATCCAACACGCGGAAAACGCTCTCACTGTTCCACACCACATAATTGCTGCCGCCCGCTTCAAGATGCGATGAAATCAGATCAAAACGGACGGAATCAGCATTTTTACGCGCACACCCGGTGAACAGTGCCACTGCCAGCAACAGCACTGCGGAAAAACTTTTTCTCCAAAAATCCGGATATGCGCGTTTCATATTTGCCTGTATTAAAGCAATTCAGCGATCTGCACCGCATTGAGCGCAGCCCCCTTGAGGAGCTGGTCGCCGGAAACAAACATTTCGATACCGCGTTTGTCGTTACGGGAGATATCCTGACGGATACGACCGGCAAGTACATCATACTTTTCAGTGGCATCGACGGGCATCGGATAACGCTTGGCTTCCGGATCATCGACCACGGTCACGCCGGGAGCGGCTTCCAGAATGGCGCGAACCTCTTCCGGAGTGATCTCATCTTCAAACTCCATGTTCAAAGATTCGGAGTGGGCGCGCAGTGCCGGAATACGGACACTGGTGCAGCTGAGCATCAGATCCGGAATGTGCAGCATCTTGCGGGATTCGTTGACCATCTTCAACTCCTCTTTGGTGTAGCCGTTGGCACAGAAGGAGTCGATGTGGGGAATCAAGTTGAAAGCGATGCGATGGGCAAACGCTTTGGGATCGATAGCTTCGCCGTTGAGGATCTGCCGGGTCTGTTCGATCAGTTCCTGCATACCTTTGGCACCGGCACCGCTGGCTGCCTGATAGGTGGAAGCGACCAGACGGCGGAGTTTTTTGGCGCGATGCAGCGGAGCGACAGCGACCAGCATGATCGCGGTGGTGCAGTTGGGGTTGGCGATAACGCCGTTGTGTCCGGCGACATCTTCGGGGTTGACTTCGGGCACGACCAGCGGAACATCATCCTCCATGCGGAAGGCACTGGAGTTATCGACCATCACCGCGCCGGAATCGACCACGATCTGACGGTAGGCACGGGAAATATCGCCGCCGGCAGAAAAGAGAGCGATGTCAACTCCTTTGAAAGAGTTTTCAGTCATCTCTTCAATAACCAGCTTTTCACCGCGGAACTCCATAGTTTTACCGGCGGAACGGGCAGAAGCCAGAAGTTTAAGATTTTTCACCGGAAAATTACGTTTTTCCAGCGTTTTGACCATTTCGACGCCGACTGCACCAGTGGCACCGGCAACAGCAACAGTGTAGCTTTTTGACATACTCTTTTTTCTCTTTCTTTGACGATTACGGATAAATTTTTCTACCGTTTTTGCTCAAAAGCGCATTAATAGCTTTATAATATAGTTCTCTTGGTTGAAAAATTCAATCTCAAGAGTTATATTTCAAGGCAAAATATTTCAACAAATTTAAAGGAGTCCCATCCATGACCGCTTTTGAACCGGAAAAAATGACGATCTCTCAACTTGAAGAGCAGATAAAATATCACGATCAGCGTTACTGGGATGCCAATGCCCCGGAGATAAGCGATGCCGATTACGACCGGCTGGTCGAAGCTCTGCGAAAACTTGACCCCGGTCACGAACTGGTGAACCTTGTCCACGCAGTCACAGTGGAAAGTTCCGGAAAAGTCCGCCACGCCGAACCCATGCTCTCTCTGGACAAGGCCTACTCTCTGGAAGCTGTTCTGGAATGGGCAAACAAATATGCCCGCTCCCCCCGGGAAATCCTGCTGGTCGAACCCAAGTACGACGGCATCTCCGCCGGTTTCGATGGAACCATCCTCGCCACCCGGGGCGACGGCGACACCGGAGAAAACATCTCCGACAAGCTCCCGCTGATCGAACTGGAAGCCCCCGGCTACACCGGAAAAGTCGACCGCCCCGCCCGGGGGGAGATCATCATCCGGAACGACGACTTCAAAAACCTCTACTCCTCCATCACCAAAAAAGGCGGCGGCACTTACAAAAATTCCCGCAACGCCGTCGCCGGTATCATGGGGTTGAAAGATATCTCCGGAATGCTCATCCAGAAAGCCAAACTCACTCTGGTCGATTACCGGCTTATCTCCACGCAAGTCACCCTTGAGGAACTTCCGCGCCGCTGGGAGGAGTTGAAGCTGGAGCTTGCGGAACTGCCCTACCCGATGGACGGTATCGTTTTGAAGTTCGCCGATGAAGAGTTCCGCCGGAGCCTGGGCTCCACCGCCCATCATCCCCGGGGGGAGATCGCCTACAAGTTCACAAATTTGAAGTGCCGGACAACTCTGGTCGGCATCGAATGGAGCTTCGGCAAAAACTGCCTCACTCCGGTAGCGCAGCTGGAACCGGTCGACCTCTCCGGCATCACCATCAAACGGGCTTCTCTGCACAACGCACAGAATATCGAAGATATGCAGATAATGATCGGTGATACCGTAACTGTTGAACGCGCCGGTGATGTCATACCTTATATCAGTGCCAGTTCCCCCGGCTTGTTCCGCTCCTCCCCGTGGATAACCAAGTGCCCATCCTGCGGCACCGCACTGAGCCGGCGCGGACCGGAGCTGTGCTGTACCAACAGAGATTGCCCGGAAACGGTACTCTTCAACCTCCTTGCCGCCGTCCGGAACTTCGGCATTGAACGGCTGGGGGAACCGACCCTGCGGAAACTCATGGAAAAGTTCCACATCACCAAACTCCACGAAATATTGACGTTGACCGCAGATGACCTTATGCAAATAGAAGGCTTCAAAGAGCGCAGTGCCGGCAACCTTGCCAGAGAGATATCAAAGAGCAGACAGGCTCCGGAGGCAAACATCATCGCCGCCTTGAACATCCCCAATGTCGGCATAAACATCGCCGCACTTCTGCTGGAAAACTATTCCATATCCGAACTGCGCGCCCTTGATGAGGATACCCTTTCCGCCATTCCCGGCATCGGTCCGGAACGTGCCGGAGCCATCGTGGAGAGCTTCGCGTCCGGCGGAGAGGATATCGACCGTCTGCTGGCAGTGACCACTCCGCTCCGGCAGCAGAACAGTTCCGGCGATGCTCCGACGATATGCTTTACCGGAAAGATGCCCGAAAAACGCTCCTTTTATGAAAATCTCGCCAAATCCCGCGGTATGCGCCCGGTGGATACCGTATCTTCAACGTTGTCTTACCTTGTCGCCGCCGACCCGGCGTCCGGCAGTTCCAAGCTGAAAGCCGCCGCAAAATTCAACGTCACCATCCTCTCTCTGGATGAATTTCTCTCCGGTGAAACGCCGGAACTTCCGCCGGAAGAAAAACCGGAGGAGCCCAACGCCGCCTGGGAGCGGGGTGAACTTTTCTGATACAGTGCTATTGAAAAAGAGTGATTCCGGTGTTATATTATGGAAACGTTATCTTTCAGTGAAAAATAATTTTAAACAATTTTCAAGGAGTTATATATGATCCAATGGTTGTCTGAAAACTGGCTGTACATCGTTTATGCGGTGCTGGCACTTGCTGTTCTCTGGGTACTGCTCAGCCCGAAACAGATGCTCAAAGCCGTCGGCTGGCTTCTGCGTATGTTCATGCTGCGTGTCCGTATCAACGGCACAGCCAACATTCCCTATTCCGGTCCGGTACTGCTGGTGTCGAACCATATTTCGCTGCTCGATCTGATCATGATCCAGGCGATCGCCCGGAGAAAAGTGCGTTTCATGGTCCATACCAGTCTGGTAAGTTTTCTTCCGATCCGCTGGATATTCCGTTACCTCGGAGTGATGGAGGTTCCCAATATCCGCCGTCCCAAAGCGATGACCAGATTCTTTGAAGAGTCCAAAAGACGTTTGCGTAAAGGTGAAATACTCTGCTTCTTCCCGGAAGGTGCCATCTCCGGCAACGGCAGTCTGATGCGTTTCCGTTCCGGTGTTTCGCCGCTGCTTCCGCCGGAACTTGACGTTCCGATCATCCCCATCCGTCTGGGCATGGTCTCCGGCAGAATGTCCGGCATCCATGACGGCAAGCTCCATCTGCGCACCCCGCTGAGCTGGCCGGTCGACTACTCCATTCTGGTCGGAGCCCCCATCTCCGCCAAACTCTCCGCTTTTGAACTGCGCCAGACCATCTCCAAACTGGGCGCAATCGCCGAAAAACAGATCCAGCCCGGAGAACGTCCGCTGCACACCAATTTCGTGTTCAACGCCAAGCGTCACCCGTTGAAAACCACCTTCGCCGATGGTGCCACCGGCGATATGATCAACAACTTCAACACCCTCGTCCGGGTCATCATCTTCTCCCGGCTGCTCCGGAAACTCAACACCGGTGACAACACCCAGTACACCGGTGTCCTGCTTCCCAATATGCCGATCTCGGCGGTTGCCCTGCTGGCGGTGATGTGTTCCGACCGCACCCCGGCGATGATAAACTTCTCCAGCGGTCAGGAGGTGGCTCTTGCCGCCGCCCGCCGCGCCGGTATCAAAAAGATACTTACCAGCCGGAGATTTCTGGAGAAACTCAAATGGGAAGTTTCTCCGGAGATGGTATTCCTCGAAGATCTGGTTCCCATGATCAAAAAATCTGACAAGATCAAAGCTCTTCTGATGGCGATCTTCCTCCCCGGACGCACCATCGTCCGCAACCTCGCCCCCTCCAGCTGCCACAATATGCACAATCAGGCGGTACTGCTCTTCTCCAGCGGTTCCACCGGACAGCCCAAGGCGGTCATGCTCACCCACCACAACCTGACCTGCAACACGCTCTCCTTCGTCCGTGTCGTCGACCTGGCGCGCAGCACTGACCGCATCGCCGGAAATCTGCCGATGTTCCACGCTTACGGATTCATGGTCGGCTTCGCTTTCCCGGCGATCTTCGGCACGATGTCGGCACTTATCCCCAACCCGCTGGATGCGGCGATGCTGGTGAAATCGGTGCGAGAATTCAAACTTACCATCCTCACCGCCACCCCGACCTTCCTCCAGAAGTATATGATGAAAGCCACCGGAGAGGATTTCAAGACCCTCCGTCTGGTCATCACCGGCGCAGAAAAGCTCCGTCCGGAACTCGCCGTGAAGTTCAACGAAATGACCGGCAGAGACGTCATCGAAGGTTACGGCTGTACCGAATTGTCCCCCATCGCCACCATCAACTTGAGCAACTCCATCTACACCCTCGGCAAAAAAGCTGACCATCCGGGCAGTATCGGCTGTCCGCTTCCGGGTATCCACATCCGTATCGTTGACCCCGATACCGGCGTGGAACTTGCTCCGGGGCAGAGCGGCAGGATGCAGGTCATGGCAGGTTCCGTGATGAAAGGTTATCTCAACGACGAAGAACTCACCGCCCGCGTGCTTCAGGACGGTTACTACGATACCGGCGACATCGCCAAAATGGACCTTGACGGCTACGTCTATATCACCGGACGCGCCAGCCGTTTCAGCAAGATCGGCGGAGAAATGGTTCCGCACGAAGGCGTGGAAGAGGCCATCTCCCGCATCCGCAACCGCGAAGTCCGGGAAATTGCCGTCGCCGGACGCGGTGACAGCCGCAAAGGTGAACGTCTGGTGGTATTCTACACCGCAGATGACTTTGACATCCCGGCGGTCATTGATGCCATGCGCAAAGAGGGTATGCCCAACATCTGGATACCCAAAGCTGATGACTTCATCCGCATCGACGAACTGCCGCTTCTGGGCAGCGGCAAACTTGACTTGGTAAAACTCCGCGCCCTTGCGGATAAACTTTAATATTGAAGGGAAATACCATCATGAGTTTTCAGAAAAACACCCAAATCGCAGTTGAAAAACTTTCCGCCATAAAAATCGTTCCCGTCCTCGTTCTGAACGATGTCGATTCCGGTTTGAAGATGTGCGAACTCCTCGCTGAATGCGGTCTGCCCGCCGCAGAGATAACCTTCCGCACCACCGCCGCCGAAGCGGTGATAAAGGCCGCCGCCAGCCGTTTCCCGGAACTCTACCTCGGAGCCGGAACCATTCTCAACTCCCGCGATCTGCACCGCGCCTTTGAAGCCGGTGCCAAATTTGCCGTGGCTCCGGGCTTCAACCCGACCATCGTCAAGGAGGCGGTCGCCAACGGTTTCGCTTTCGCCCCCGGTGTCTGCACTCCCAGCGAAGTGGAACAGGCGATGGAGTACGGCTGCCGTTTCCTCAAATTCTTCCCGGCGGAAGCCTCCGGCGGCGTGAACTTTCTCAAATCTCTGATCGCTCCCTACAAGCATCTCGGAGTGCGCTTTATGCCCACCGGCGGTGTTTCCACCGGAAACGTGGCTGAATATCTGAAACTCAAAGAAGTCGTCGCCGTCGGCGGAACCTGGCTGGGCAAGAGCAGCGATATCGAAAGCGGCAGCTGGGATACCATCCGCACTGCGGTCAAAGCGGCAGTTGAACTGAGCAAAAATATCTGACGGAGAGATGATCGTATGAAAAAGTTTTTCTCACTGTTCGCTCTGGCAGCAGCAGTGTTATCATTTCATGCACTCAGAGCAGAAGATGATACCGAACCGGCACACGAATGTACCAGTTGGATGGTGTTCAGCAACCTGACCAAAAACAACACCAACATTCTGCACAAAAACCGCGATTCCAAGATCCGTAACATCGCCGCATATATGAGTGCCCCCGGCACCAAACGCAAGTGGATCGCCATCGGCAACGCCTCCACCAACTCCGGCGTAAACTCTTCCGGTCTTGCCGGTGCCATGAACAGCGGAGAAAAAACTCCCGATGAACCCAACCCCAAGGGGCAGGGCAGAAAAGGTACAGTAGAACTGCTTGAAATCATTCTCAACAGTTGCGACACTGCGGCGCAGGCAGTCGCCAAACTCAAAGAGATGGTCGTTGATAAAAAAGATTATTACCACGGCGATCACGGTTCGACCTTCTTTTTCCTGGACACCAAAGAGGGGTATATTTGCGAATTCACCCCGAAATATTTCACCGTTCAGCGGTGTGAAAAAGATTACGCGCTCCGCGCCAATATCTGGCAGAACCCCGGAATGCAGTCCCGCGCCAGAGGCTCTTTTCTCACCTATCTTCACAGCAGTACCCGGGCATACACAGTTCTTTCCAGCTTGAACAACGCTCTGGATACCAACGGTAAAATCACCGTCAAAGATATTATCGCTCTCTCCCGCAACAACACGCTGCCCAAAGGTGCTGAAAAGAAGTATCTGGTCTGCAACAAACGTACCAACTCCGGCAACACCATGGAGATCGACATCCAGTATCCGGATGTCCTTTCCAGCTGTTACTTCACCCTCGGTTATCCCCGTCACACCATCTGTCTGCCGATGCCCGTCTGTGTTGAAAAGATCCTGCCTTCCATGCAGACTTACATTTGGTCAAAGGCGGCGTTTGCCCGCTTTGACAAACTTGGTACCGATGTGGAAATCCCGGCAGAATGGCAGAAGTTTGAAGCTGATGCCATGACAAAATATGCCGCTGCCAAAGTGCAGGCGCGCAAACTTCTTGCCCTCGGCAAGCGCGCTGAAGCGATCAAACTGCTCAACACGACGGCTTACGGAATTTGGACTCAGGCAGAAGCTCTGTTGAAACCGGCAGCGGCAACAACTGTTACCAAGTAAGCAAGGAGAAATAAATTGCACAACTTGTCGAAACAGCAAATGTCAAAATTTTCTCCGGCGGTATACTTTTGTACCGCCGTTTTGCTGTTGCTGTCGGCATCTCTTCCGGCACAAGCGGCAAAGAAAGTCTGGACACGCGGTCTGAAGTCCCGGAATTATAATTTCTATATTTACGATTCCAGAAAAAATCTGTTCCGCAAAGTACTCAACAATCTGGAAAATGCCCGCTCCCAATTTGAACTTTTTCTGCCGCCGCCGCCCGGAGTTGTTCCGGAACGGGGAATAGTAAATATATACCGTACCCGGCAGCAGTACCTGGCTGCAGTCGGAAAAGAGTTCAGTTGGAGTTCCGGTGTCTGGAACGGCAAGACCCTTGAAATCTCCCCGCCCCCCGGCGAAGGCAGCCGGAACGCCTACCGCAAGTACACGTCAACTGTCATCTACCATGAAGGTTTCCATCAATATCTTGCCTCCATTCTGGAAAACAACGTGATGCCCGGCATGTGGTTCAACGAAGGCAGTGCGCAGGTTTTTGAAGATATTCAAAACAGCGGCAATATCGCGATTCCGCGCAAAAAAGAAAATGAGCTTGCCCTGGCGGTCAGGATGTTCCACGGAGATTTGTACACCTTTATGAAAAAAGATTACAAGCAGTTCTATGAAGAAAAGAGCCGTAATCTCAACTACCGTTTTGCCAACGCTTTGATGTTCTACCTCTACGTTGGCGCCGCATCGGAAAAATCTCCGTTTGCCAGGCTTCCAATCCGCTATGTTCATCTGCTCAGGCAGTACCGCGACCAGTTCAAGGCACTGAATGTCCTGAAAAAAGAGTTCGATTTCAAACAGCTTGAACGCGAATTTCGCGCGTTCTGGAGTTCAACCTCCCGGATAAACCGGGCGCGCCGTTACCGGAAACAGCCATGAATTCTCTGCCTGATTTGGAAAATTTGTTGCGGAAATATTTCGGCTTTGACGGTTTTCTCGACCACCAGAAGGATGTGGTCCGGCGCATTACCGCCGGAGAAAATCTCTGTGTCGTCATGCCGACCGGTGCCGGAAAGTCGCTCTGTTATCAACTTCCGGCGATGCTGAACAACTCCTACACGCTGGTCATCTCCCCGCTTATCGCCCTGATGGCGGATCAGGTGGCGGCACTGCGGCGGCACAATATTCCTGCGGCATTTATCAACAGTTCCATCAGCTTTGCCGAACAGCTTGATGCCGTGAGAGAAACTGAAAGCGGCAGAATAAAACTTCTCTATGTCGCACCGGAACGGCTGCAGACCGACTTCTTTTACGACTTCCTCTGCCGGAACAAGCCGGATATGCTGGTGGTGGACGAAGCGCACTGCATAAGCGAATGGGGACATGATTTCCGCCCGAGCTACCGCCGGATAGGTGCGATCGCGGAAAATGCGGGGATCAAACATATATGCGCTTTCACCGCCACGGCAACGCCGGAGGTGTGTGCCGATATCGCCGTCCAGCTCCGCGCTCCGGAGATGCAGCTGGTCGCCGCCGGATTCCGCCGTCCCAATCTCTCTTTTAAAGTGCAGGAGTGCAAAGGCGGCAGAGAAGCCAAACTTTCCGTCATAAAAAAGCTGCTGGAAAAAAGAAAAGACGGTGCCGTCATCATCTATGCCGCCACCCGGCAGGCGGTGGATGAACTCTCCTCTCTGCCCGATGTCCGGGGTTATCACGCCGGAATGAGCAACGAAGAACGCAACGATGCGCAGAAATATTTTATGACCCACCCGGCACCGGTGCTGGCGGCAACCAACGCTTTCGGCATGGGTATCGACCGGCCGGACGTGCGGATGGTCATCCATTACCAGCTGCCGGGCTCGCTGGAAGCCTATTATCAGGAGGCGGGCAGAGCCGGACGTGACGGGGAAAGTGCCGAATGTATTTTGCTTTTCAGTTACGCTGACCGCTACATCCAGAGCTTCCTTATTGAGATGAACAATCCGCCGCCGGGAGTGATCCGCTCGGTTTACCGTACCATCCGGGCGTTATGCAGTGCCTCCCCCCATGCGGCACTGGAAATAAGTGCCGCCGAATTGCAGAAACATATTCCGGAAGCGGCAAGTGACGGTCAGATTTCTGCGGCATTGGGGATATTGGAAAAATCCGGAGCCATCATCCGCAAATCCCGCCAGACCGGTACCGGCAAGCTCAGATTCATTCAGGACACCGACTCTCTCCGTGTTCTGCATCAGGAGGAAAAGACTCAGCGTTCACGTTTCATCCACCGCATGATCGGGCGTTACGGCACGGCATTAAAGAAGCCGCTTCCCGTGAACGTCGACGTGATGGCAGAAATCTGTCAACTCACCCCGGAACAGATCAAACGGGTGATAAACGCACTCAACAACGACGTTCTGCTCTGGGAGAGCGGCTTTTCCGGCAGAGCGATCGAACTTGCCGACTGCAATATGGTCGAAGCTCCGCTGGATGATAAAGAGTTGAACTTCCGCCGCGAATATGAAGAACAGCGGCTCAATGCCGTTATCCGTTACGCCTCAAGCTCCGACTGCCGCCAGAAGGAGCTTATCGGTTACTTCGGAGAAAAGCCGGACAACTGGCAGTGCAACAGCTGCGACAACTGTTCCGGCCATTCCCCGGAAGCGTTGCACGCACAGGGCATAAGTGATGACGATATCCGTGTGGCACTCCGTGGAGCGGAACTTTTCAACGGCAGAATAGGTGCGGTCAAACTTGCCCAGATCCTGGCGGGCAGCCGCAGTGCCGGTATCATCGCCGGAAACTACCACCGGAACGTCTGTTTCGGCGCATTGCGGAAATTGAAGGTGACCCGCGTGGAGGAACTTATCCGCTCGTTGATCTCATCCGGGTTACTGGAACGAATTGAGCGCGGCGGTTATCCCTGCATCCGTCTCTCCGCCGCCGGGAAAGCCAAACTTTACGGCAGCTGAGTGCCTTGCAATGCGGCAAGCGCGGAACTGATGGTGCTCCCGTCCGGAAAAGTCCACTCCGGAGCGATCTCAGCTAATGGCGCAAGGACGAACTCCCGGATTCTGGCGCGGGGATGAGGAATGGTCAAACGCGGCGTGTTGATCTCCATTTGGTCAAAGAGGATGATATCCAAGTCAAGGATACGGGATTCGCGGCTGCTGTGGATGGCGGGGCGGCCGGAAGAGATTTCAATTTTCTGACAGAGAGAGAGCAGTTCTTCCGGAGTACCGTTCCAACAGCCGATGACCGCCTGATCGATAAAATCCGGCGTACCGGGGACACAATCCACGGCGGCAGAGTGGAAGATCGAACTGATTTTCCCGACGGAAAAACCGTTTTTTTCCAGTTCGGTGATGGCAGCTGCCATGGCATTTTCGCTTCCCGGCAGATTTCCGCCGAGCATAATTGCACTATTTGACATAAAAAAATTCGCTTTTTCGGGTTTATTGGTGTATATTATCTAATATGAATGTATACAGGAGTTTTTGCAAGTGTTGAAACAATTAAAAGTCGTTTTTCTTGGTTCCGGTCCGATCGCAGTGCCGATCCTGGAGGCGTTGTACCGTTCCGATATGATAGAGCTGCTCGAAGTCGTGACCCAGCCTGACCGTCCGGCAGGGCGCAAACGGGTGCTGACACCGACACCGCTGGGCAGTGCGGCACTGGCTCTGGGCATGGAACCGCTCCGGATACCGGATGTCAATGCTCCGGAGTTTCTGGAACATCTGACGGAACTTGAACCGGATATGCTGTGTGTGGTATCTTTCGGGCAGATATTGAAATCCCCCTTGCTGGCACTGCCGCGCTGCGGATGTGTCAATGTCCACGCCTCTCTGCTGCCGCTCTATCGCGGAGCATCACCCATCACCCAGGCGTTGCTCAATGGCGA
Source organism: Lentisphaeria bacterium (assembly GCA_017508135.1). Classification (GTDB taxonomy): domain Bacteria; phylum Verrucomicrobiota; class Lentisphaeria; order Victivallales; family Victivallaceae; genus UBA1784. The sequence goes on from JAFVZN010000070.1 coordinate 24,927, forward strand.
CACCATGACAGGGATCGCATTCATGGAGATGGAAAAAGGTCTGGATTCCGGCCCCGTCTACCGGATGGAATATTGCCCGCTCGATGGCACGGAGTACGCCGATGCGCTGGAGCTGAAACTCGGTCAGATTGCCGCTGATGTCGCCGCTGAAACCTTGTGCGCCATCGCTCAGGGCAAACTTCCGGGTGAAGTGCAGGATAAGACCCGGGTGACGGTCTGCCGCAAAATTTCCAAGCGGGACGGCAGATTTTCCTGGGAGTTCAACGCCGCGAAGATCGAACGCATGACCCGGGCATTTTTCCCGTGGCCAGGCGCGGTGTGCGACTACCTTTCACCGGAAGGCAACGCCGGTGTCATCAATATTTGCAAAGCTGCAGTCATTGAAAATTCCACCCTTGCTCCCGGAGAGTGTGCCGATGTTCCGGGAAAACTTATCGTCGGCTGCGGCGAAAATACGGCATTGGAGATCATCGAACTTATTCCTTCCGGAGCCAAGCGGATGAATGCCGCCGCCTTCCGGAACGGGTTGCGCGGGCGGATCCCGCTTTTCCCGGAGGAGATATCAATTTAATGGAAAAAAAGTTTTATGGAAAGTAAACACAAGGAGATCATTCTTAATTGTGAAAAAATGGAACGCCGCTTTGCTCTGCTCAGCGGCGGCAAACTGGAAGAGTACAAAATTGAACGCGATGACAATACCCCGCAGGTGGGGGATATCTATCTGGGAAAAATCATCAATCTGGATATTTCGCTTCAGGCGGCATTCGTCGATATCGGTGCCGCAAAAAATGCCTTTCTCCATTTCCGGGAGATGATACCGGGCAATTCCGAATTGATCGAACAATTTCAATTGGAACAAATGGAACGCCGCAGTTCCATACAGAAATGTTCCAAAAAACACAAAAACAGCGGTGCCAAAGCATCGCAGGAACAGCAACGCCGCAAAAACCGCATCACCCCGGAGGATATCCCCGATATCTTCAAACCCGGCATGGAGATCCTCGTTCAGGTGGTGAAAGCTCCCATCAGTACCAAAGGCGCCCGCGTTTCCACCGACATCTCCATTCCCGGCAGGTTTCTGGTGCTGATGCCGTACTGCAACCATATCGGTTTATCCACACGCATCGAAAGCGCACCGGAACGTGAACGCTTACGCAAGATCATCGAAGCTCTCAATATCCCGGAGGGTATGGGACTCATCTGCCGTACCGTCGGCGAAGGACGGCGCGCCACCAGTTTCAAACGCGACCTTGAACTGCTGATGGACCACTGGGACAAAATAACATCCGATATGGAGGAGCTTTCCGCTCCGGCACTGCTCTTTTCCGAACCCAACCTTATCGACCGCACGGTACGGGATTTTGTCACCGAAGAGATCAGCAGTCTCACCGTGGATGATCCGGCGGCATACCGGAAGATCCGCGATACGCTCAAGCGCATCGGCGGCAGTAAAATGGTTTCCCGCGTACATCTGTACAGCGGCAACGAGCCGGTTTTTGAGTATTACCACATCGACGAACAGCTGGTCGAAGTCTTTCAGCGGAAGGTGAAACTCCCCGGCGGCGGCGAGATCGTCATCGACGAAACCGAAGCAATGATCGCTATCGACGTCAACTCCGGTCACGGACGGAAGGCGGCTGAACAGCCGGACTTCATCCTCAAAACCAATCTGGAAGCGGCTGAAGAGATCGCCCGCCAGCTCCGGCTGCGCGATATCGGAGGTCTTGTTGTGATCGACTTTATCGATATGCGTTCAAGTTCCGACCGCGATGAGATCTTGCGCGTAATGAAACGCCTTACCAAAGATGACCGCGCCAAGACCAGAGTTCTGCCGTTGAGCAAACTCGGATTGATGGAGATGACCCGCCAGCGTGAACATGAAAGTATCCAGGCACAGGTTTATACCCCCTGCCCCTATTGTCAGGGCAGCGGGCTGGTGAAATCCCCGGTGACGATGAGCGCGGAGATCCAGCGCAAACTGAACTCCATCATGCGCGACAAAAAGTACAAAGGTGTTGCTTTGCGTGTCTTTATGCATCCGGAAGTCCTCGCCCGGCTGCGCAATGAAGATGCCCATTTGCTCAGTGCCATGGAATCAAAATACAAAAATGAACTTTCCTTCCGTGCCGATCCTGTACTCCACTACGAAGAGTTCAAGCTGGTCGATGTCGATACCGGCGTGGAAGTATGATATTTCAACGAAAGCAAGCATATTATGAAAATCGTTGCCGATGACAAAATTCCGTACCTCAAAGGAGTATTGGAACCTTACGCCGAAGTGGTCTACCTTCCCGGCGGCAAAATCTCCCCCGCCGACCTCGCGGATGCCGATGCCCTTATCACCCGGACCCGCACCAGGTGTGACCGCCAGCTGTTGGAAAACTCTTCCGTAAAACTGGTCGCCACCGCCACTATCGGCATCGACCATATCAACACCGCCGAACTTGATTCTCTCGGAATAAAATACTGCAACGCCCCCGGCTGTAACGCCGCCAGTGTAAAAAATTACATCGCAAGCGCGCTGGCTGTTCAAAACCGCGATCTGTCAAATCTGACACTGGGTATCATCGGTGCCGGTCACGTCGGGAAACTGGTCGCCGAAGCCGCAACTGCTATGGGGATGAAAGTTTTACTCAACGATCCGCCGCGCGCCGATGCGGAGGGGAAAGAAGCATTTACCGGATTGGATGAACTTCTCAAAGTTTCCGATGTGGTGACCATGCACGTTCCGCTGGAACACGGCGGAAAGTATCCGACGGTAAATATGGCAGATGCGGAATTTTTCGCAAAAATGAAAGACGGCGCATACTTTTTCAACAGCTGCCGCGGCGAAGTGATGGTCAAAGAGGCGTTCCTTGCCGCCAGAAATTCCGGAAAAATTGCCGGAGCATTGATCGACGTCTGGCCGGAAGAACCGGAACTTGATCCCCGTCTGGTGCAGGCGGTGGAGATCGGTACGCCGCACATAGCCGGGTATTCCAAAGAGGGCAAAGCCAACGGAACTGCGGCAAGTATCCGCGCTGTGGCAGAGTTTTTCGATCTGCCCGCGTTGAAAGATTTTCAGCTTCCGCCGGGAACTTTGCCGGATCCGGTGTTTCCGGGATCCATTGAACTTGATCGCACCCTGCCGCTGTGGCAGCAGATAAACCGCGCGATACTCCATGTTTATGATGTACGCAGCGATGCCGCCGCGCTTTCCGGTGCGCCGGAGAAGTTTGAAGAGCTGCGCGGCGGATATTGGAACCGCCGGGAGTTTTCTGCATTTACCGTATACGGAGCATCGGCAGAGGCGCAGCGCGCACTTGCCGTTTTAGGATTCAACATTGGGTGAGCTGTATGAAAATTTTTAACAACATTCTCGAAACCGTCGGCACCACTCCGCTGGTCAAAATCAACAAACTCAACCGCACCACCGCGGAGATCGTTGCCAAAATCGAATCGTTCAACCCCGGCGGTTCCGCCAAAGACCGGGTCGGTATCGCCATGATCGAAGCCGCTGAAAAAGCCGGTCTCCTCGCCCCCGGCGGCTTGATAATCGAACCCACCAGCGGCAATACCGGTGTCGGTCTGGCTCTGGCGGCGGCGATAAAAGGTTACCGTCTTATTCTCACCATGCCCGATTCCATGAGCGTGGAACGGCGCAAACTTCTGGCGGCATACGGTGCGGAAATCGTTCTCACTCCCGGGGAGGGCGGAATGAATGCCGCCATCGCCAAAGCGGAGGAACTCCACCGCGCCAATCCCGGTTCCATCATTCCGGCACAATTCAGCAACCCCGCCAATCCGGATATCCACCGCCGCACCACCGCTCAGGAGATCATCGCGGATACCGATGGCGATATCGCCGCGTTCGTTGCCGGTGTCGGCACCGGCGGAACGCTGACCGGTATCGGAGAGGTTCTCAAAGAACTGAACAAAGATATCAAAATCATCGCCGTTGAACCTGATTGCAGTGCCGTCATCTCCGGCAAAGCTCCCGGAGTGCATAAACTTCAGGGTATCGGCGCCGGGTTTATCCCGGATATATTGAACACCGCCATCATCGACGAAGTCGTTCCCGTCAGTGCGGACGATGCCGGAAAAACGGCGCGCGCCGCCGCGCGTGAAGAAGGTTTGCTCATCGGTATTTCCGGTGGAGCCGCCCTCTTTGCCGCCTGTGAGATCGCCAGGCGGCAGGAGTTTGCCGGAAAGCGTATCGTTGTCCTGCTCCCGGATTCCGGCGAACGGTATCTTTCCACATGGTTGTTTGCGGATTGACCGCAACACCTTGAAAAGCCGATTAAAAAAACTCGTGAACAGTGCGCTGTCCACGAATTTTTTTATACCTGCATTGGTCGGCTATTTCATCTCCAGATCATCGAACTGGCGATCCTTTGCGCGCCTTAACATATTGCGGCAAATGACAAAGAGCATCGTTCCGTTGACCAGAGCAACAAGCAGCCATGATACCGGATAGGAGATCATCAGATTTTCCATTCTGCGATCCAGCGGGAAGATGAAAAACACCCATGCCACGCGGAGTACACACGCTCCCATCAAAGTGACGATCGTCGGCCAGAACGAATATCCCAATCCCCGCAGTGAACCGGCGATCACCTCTATTGCGGCAACGAGGAAATAGAAGGTCAACTGGTAATTCATCCGCAACACCCCCCATTCGATGACCTCCGGATCCGGGTTGTATATCCCCAGCAGTTGACGTTTGAAGATCAACTCCAATGCACTCAATACGATCGCAATGGAGCATCCGCATCCCAGACAGAGAAAAATACTGCGCATGATGCGTTTATATTTTTTCGCCCCGTGGTTCTGTCCGACAAAGCTGACCACCGCAAGACCGAAGGCCCCGAATGCCGTATGCACCACCCCTTCCAAACTCAGTGCCGCCGTACTTCCGGCGATCGCCTTATAACCGAAAAAGTTGATGGACGACTGGATAATGATGTTGGAAATGGAGTAAAACATCCCCTGCACACCGGCAGGCAATCCGATGCGGAACATCTCTTTGAATATTCCCCAATGGATGTGGAGCTTCTTGAAAAACAACCGGTACTGCTCCTGCGTGCAGACCAGTGCCCGCAGTACCAGCACCGCCGATACCAGATTGGAGATCTTGGTGGCAATGGCAACCCCGGCGGCATCCATTTTGAACACGATAACAAAGACGAGGTTCAATACCACGTTCACGATACCCGCGATCACCATGTAGATAAACGGCCGCCTGGTGTCTCCGATCGCCCGGAGGATGGCACTGCCGAAGCTGAACAACACCATGAACGGGGTTCCCAGACACCATATCCAGTAGTAGAGCGTTGCTTTTCTCATAATATCTTCCGGTACCGCCATAAGCTGCAGCATCGGTTTGGTAACGATCAACCCCAGAACCATCATAATGACGCCCCCGATACACGCTACCGAAATCGCCGTATGTACGGTACGGAACACATTTTTCTCATCTTTTGCCCCGATGTAACGGGCGACCAGCACATTGACACCGGAGGCGATGCCCCAAAACAGATTGAGCATCAAATTGGGGAATCCCGGCGCAGCACCTACCGCCGCCATCGCCTTGGCGGAAGCGAAACGTCCGACGACGATCAAGTCTGCGGCATGGAACATCAATGCCATGACGTTTGCCATCATCAACGGAATGGCAAATTGAATAATTTTTTTCAACAACGGTCCATGACACATATCGATCTTATATTTGTTTGCGGTCGCCATATTTTTCTCCCCGGCGTTTTATGGTTTTATCGAATATTTCACTTGAAAAACTGTATCTGTATCCGGCACTGCCGGAAAATGCTCACACCATAGAACACAAGCCTTTCAAATAAAAAGTTTCCGGGACCGGAAGCAGAACCGGATGATCCGGTGCCTGCGTAAATTTTCCGATGATCTTCGCTTCCACACCGGCATCCAGTGCGGCGGCTGCGGTGATCTTCTGGAAGAGTTCCGTATCCATCAACCCCGAACAGGAGAAGTTGAACATCACCCCTCCGGGATTGAGCAGTTTGAATCCGAGCCGCGCCAGATCCTGATAACCGCGACAGCCGCGCATCAATGCTTTTTGGGAATCAATGAGTTTCGGCGGGTCAAGGATGACCAGATCGAACTTCTCCCCGGCACCGGCAAGTTCCCGCAGTACGGTAAAACCGTCCCCCTGGCGGTTTTCAAAGTTGGAAGTAAATCCGTTGAGCGCAAGATTTTTCTCTGCCATCTTCAATGCCGGAGCAGATGAATCCACGTTGATGACACTTTCCGCACCGGCGGCAAGTGCCACACAGCCGAACGCTCCGGTGTAGGAGAACAAATTCAATATCCGCCGCCCGGAGGCGAAGCGGCGCAATGTCCGCCGCGCTTCGCGCAAATCAAAGTAAAATCCGGTCTTTTGTCCGTGCTGAAGATCGACATTATATTTGACACCATCTTCGGTGATAACAAGATTTTCCGGCACCGGCGCACCGCACAAATGACCGCATCGCGCAGGCAATCCCTCTTTTTTGCGTATTGATGCATCGGAACGGTCAAAGACGGTGTCGATACCGTCAACTTCAAGCAGAAGTTTTCCGATCAGATCACGGTATTTTTCCGCACCGGCACTGAGAAACTGCACGGCGGCACAGTTGGCGTAACGGTCAACGATGATACCCGGCAGCCGGTCGGATTCCGAATAGATAAGGCGGCAGCCGCCGTCAGGAGCATCAAGTTTGAGCGCACGGCGCAACTGTACGGCATCGGCAATACGTCTGCGGAAGAAGTTTTCATCTATCTTTTCATCCGGGTCGAAGCTCCACACCCTGCCGCACAACTGCGACTGCGGCGACCATGCTGCATTCGCCAGATGTGCTTCTCCGGCAAAAACTTTAACGGTATCTCCGGGAGATGGGTCTCCGGTCACTTTCAGCACCGCACCGGAATATATCCACGGGTGACGGCGGAGCAGGGATTTTTCCCGCCCGGGTTTGAGATATAAACAAGGGGAACTCATTTTTTCAACCCTTTGATCTCGGAAATAAAATCGGATGCCGCCTGAAACTGCCGGTAGACCGATGCAAAGCGCACAAATGCCACCTGGTCAAGTTCACGCAACTCCTCCATCACCCGTTTGCCGATCTCCAGACTGTCGACCTCTTTTTCAAAATCCCGCAGCAATCCGGCGGTGATCTTGCCGACGATAAGGTCGATATCATCACCGGAAATATCCCGCTTGTAGCAGGCGTTGACGATACCGGCGCGAAGCTTGTCCCGGTTGAAATCCTCCCGGCTGTGATCCCGTTTGACCACTTTCAACTCTTCGGGGATGACACTTTCAAAGGTGGAAAAACGACGTCCGCACGCCAGACATTCCCGGCGGCGGCGCACCCCGAGGCCGTTGCGGACACTGCGGGAATCGATCACTTTATCATTGTCATTGTCACATTGGGGGCAACGCATTTATCTCTCCTGACGTAAAAATTCGATGATTGCAAGCGGGGAGACGACCACTCCGCCGAATGACGGATATTTGCGGAAATGCTTCCCGGCATAATCCAGCGCACGGCAGAAATCGTTCCAGTCCCGGCGGCGCAGTTTACCACGCTCTTCCGAAACATGACCGGCAAGCGGAATGACCAGAAGCAAAGGAACATTGCCGCCGGCTTTCAACTCATCTTCCACTTTTTTCACCAGCTGTGTCGGCACGTTTCCGCTGTTGATGATCATGACTTTGCCCAGCTTCTGAAAATCGGCAATACTACCGATACTGAGTTTGCCTTCAACAGCGTTCTGATGATAAAAGTCGTGTATCGCCAGCTTCAGCGGCGGCAACGATGGAAGTCGGGAGATCTTCTTCAACTGCTCATAGGTGTCGCGCATAAGCATATCATTATCCTGCCCGATACCGTAACGCTCTTCGCTCCAGGCATAAAGTTTGCCGTGGGAACGTTCCACGTTGGCATTGGTATAGCAGTGCGGTTCGACCACGACAGTCAATCCGGCAAGTTTTTTCACATCCTCCGGCAGATCACTGTTGAAGTCGATGACCTTGCGGACAACATCGCTCAGTCCGGGATAAGCCGGCAGCAGCGGCCGCAGCAGACGGTTGCTGTGATTCACCCGGTAGTAGTCCCGCTGAAAGATAACTGTTTCCGCAGGAATACCTCTCTTCCCCAGAGCCCGGAGCAGTTCAATGAATGAATCGTTCAACGCGCGCTCAGTGGTAATACAGCAATATGCCCGGTTGAAACCGAGTTCAGCGATGCGTTCAGCAACACTGTCGGCACTGAAACGGTTTTCAAACGCCTCCGGATAGATACCGACACCGCGCTCCGGAAACGCTCCGGTGATGGCGCGGAACTGTTTTATCCGGGCGGCGGTGACATGATTTTCGGCAAGGTTTGCCGGGGTCGCACCCGGAGTTATATGGCGCGCAGGCGTGGAACACCCTCCACAAAGCACAACACCTGCAATAACAGCAAGTGCGGCAGTCAGCGTTCTCATTTTCACAGATATACCTCCAGACCGTCAAACGCAACACCGATACCTTCCGGATTGAAACGTTCCTCCAGCTGCGCGTGGGTCATGTGACCGTTATGGGAGAAGTGGTTGACAAAATACTGAGTCGAAGCATCGACCAGCCCCAGAGATTCCAGCCGGGTTTTGGTATCGACGACATATTTTCCGCTCATGTGGTTGCTGAACCGGTCATAACCGCAACCGCAGCAATCGTTGAACACGGCAGAAAGTTTGATATTCATTTTTGCCAGATATTCCCAGTTTTCATCACAGAAAACGCCGGTATCGTTGGCGATCATGAAATATTTATCCTCCCAGCGGATGACGTAGATCATCGGTTCTTCCGTCTTTATGGAGACCATGTGGTTGGCTTTCAGCGGATAAATGGTCATATCGACATCGGGAAGTTCGACTGCTTCAAAGGGGTACAGTTCATGCACCTGCATTTGCAGACAGGAGAAGTCGCCATGAAATCCTATCGTTTTGCCGCCATTCCAGGCAAACTGATTGATCTTCCGCACCACACCGGCACCGCCGTAAATGTGCAGCGTATTATCCGGTGCGACTTTGGAAAAACTCGCCCGCCGGTAGTTGAACAGCGTGGTATCGAAGTGATCTTCATGGCTGTGCGTAACGATGACATGCCGGAGTTTTTCGCTGTGCAGATGGTATTTCTGCTCCTGCGCCATCGCATCCGGTCCGAAGTCGATACGCACAAAATCCCCCAGTTGATAACTGGTGCGCAAACGGAAATCTTTCCCGCCATTCTTCCACGCACTGCGACAGGTGTCGCAATCACAGAATATTGCCGGGATACACTCTGCCGCCGCACTGCCGAGAACAACTACTTTCTTATATTTCATTGCTCAAAATCTCCCGTAACTCACGCGCGCAGAGCCTGATCCAGATCAGCTTTGATATCTTCGACATTCTCGATACCGACCGACAAGCGGATCAAATCAGGGCTGACACCGGCGGCGACCAATTCGCTGTCGCTGAGCTGGCGGTGAGTCATGCTCGCCGGATGGAGAACACCGGTACGGACATCGGCGACATGAACGACGATATTGGCAAGTTTAAGCGCGTTCATCGCCCGTTCACCAGCCGCTTTGCCGCCTTTGACACCGAAGCACAAGACACCGGAAGCCATGCCGTTGCGGAAATATTTCTGCACTTTTTCATATTCGGCATTTCCCGGCAGTCCCGGATAGTTGACCCAACTGACGTTGGGATGGTTCTGCAAAAATTTGGCAACTTCCAGTGCGTTTTCGCTGTGGCGTTCAATACGCAGCGGCAGCGTTTCGCAGCCGAGATGGGACAGAAATGCGTTGAACGGTGCCATGGGGATGCCATAGTCACGCACCAGCTGCACCCGCAGTTTCACTGAGAACGGAGCTTCGGCAAAGTCACGGGTGTAGACCACGCCGTGATAACTTTCATCCGGTTCGGTGAATTCCGGGAACTTGCCGCATCCCCAGTCAAAACCGCCTTTTTCCACCACGATACCACCGACACTGGTGGCATGACCGTCGATATATTTGGTCGTGGAATGGGTAACGATGTCAGCACCGAAATCGAAGGGGTTGCACAACACCGGGGTCGGGAAGGTGTTATCCACTATCAGCGGCAGACCGAACGAATGTGCCGCTTTGGCATAAAGTTCAAAATCCGCCACGACCAGCGCCGGGTTGGCAAGAGATTCGATAAACACCGCCTTGGTATTGGGACGGATGGCGGCGACGACTTCATCGTATGTTGCATCCGGGGTGACAAAGGTGATCTCGATACCGGATTTTTTCAGAGTGTTGGTAAAGAGCGACACCGTGCCGCCGTACAAGCTGGAAAGTGCCAGCACATGATCGCCGCACCGGGCGATGTTGAGCAGCGTATAAGCATTGGCGGCCTGTCCGCTGCTGAGAGCGACTGCGGCGACACCTTTTTCCATGGCGGCGATCTTCTTTTCAAAGCAATCCACAGTGGGGTTGGCGAGGCGGGAGTAGAAAAATCCCGCTTTTTTCAAGTCAAAGAGGTCGGCGACACTCTGCACATCATTGTATTTGAACGTTGTACTCTGAACCAGCGGCAAAATCCGCGCTTCACCATCCTGCGGTTCATATCCGGCCTGAACTGCCAGTGTTTCGATTTTCCAGTTTTTATCCATGTTCTGTTCCTCCTGTATATGATGTGTTATTTGATATTTATGATTGGAAGATTGTATTTGCTGTCGGCGACACTGGCTTCGAGCTGATCGAAGGTGCGGTCGAAAACGGAAAATTCCGCCGTTTCAGCATCGCCTTTGCCGTTGACCATCTGCAAAAAGTTCAGTACAGTGAAATTTTCCGGCGGCACGCCCGGCAGATAAGCGGGCTGCTGTTTTTCATTTATGGTGCGGCGGATGATCTTCTTTTCCAGCAATTCGGCGATTTCAAGTTTCATCATCGTCTCCGGCAGTTTCAGCATCTGCATCAGTTCGAGTTCCGACAGCTCACCTTTGCCTTCGGAGAAGTGGCAGAATATCTGCCGGATGACCGCCAGCTGATGTTCGCGGCACACCCGCAGACTGCGCTCTTTTTCCTTGCCGTTCTCAAAAACACCGTTGTCGATGTTCTGGCTGACAAAACTTATCTCTGCGCCGAACAGCACGATCTGCCACGACCAGTTCATCCACACCAGAAATAACGGCAGCGCGGCAAACCCGCCATAGATGCGGTTGTAGGAAAAGACCTTTTTCTGCAAAAACAGGAAGCTGTTCTGCAATACCACAAACGCGATACCCGCCACCAGCGCGGCGAAAAACGCACTCTTCAAATACACCCGCGTATTGGGAGCGCACCGGTAGACCGCCGTAAAGAGCAGACAGATGAAAAGCACCGTGACGATCTCCGCCAGCGTGTCGGCAATGGCAAGCCGGTTCAACAGTTCATACCGGTCGGCAAGCCGATGCAATCCTCTGCGCATCATGACACCGGCGGCACCGGTGATTATCATTAAAAACGGCGTGAACAGCGTCAGCGAAAGACAGTTGGTAAGTTTCCGCCACCAGCTGCGGCCGCTGGGCAGATCCCAAACAGCGTTGAACGCGCGTTCAATGTTGGTTATCAGCCAGATGACGGTCCACAATAATGCGATGACACCGATACCGGCAATAATGCCGCCGGATGCTTCGGAAAGGGTGCGTTCGGCAAGCTCGTAGATATACTTCAACACCTCCTTGTTGTGCTGTGCCCGGGAATTTATCGCATCCTGGAGACTCTGTTCCAGAGCAAAGCCCTTGGCAATACCGAACAACAGTGCCGCCACCGGCACAATGGAAAACATGGTGTAATATGTCAACAGCACGGCACGTTGCGCGTGCTGTGCGGAAATATACCGCCGACCGGAGATTATAAAGATGTCAGCGACAGTTTTTATACTTTTTTTGAAGTCCGGCATAGTCACTCCTTTCGGAACTTACTTTTTCCCGAGCAGATAGTCGATCAATATGAAATTATCGGCAATAAAATCGGCATTGGAGAAAGATTCCTCCCGGTGTCCGGGCAGGAAGATAACTTCCGTGCCGCCGCAGGGCGTGATACACTCCACACACTGCGGATAGATGCCTTCATCGGTATGGGTCTCCATCAGCACGGTCATCGGAAGCATCTGTTCGCACTTGATATAAATTTCATCATTTTCCAGAGTGAAATCTTTCAGCTTGCCACTGAGGACATGGCGGCTCTTGGCGACCGTGGTGGTAAATGTCCGAACCGGATGGATGGAGCGTTCCACGTTATCCGGGTCGTTGGGGCGCACCCAGCGGAAACCGCAGATATCCCGCCACCATTGCCACTGCCAGAAGGCGGCGGACGAACCGTGAAGCATCAGAATATTGCCGCCGCGTTCGACATAACGTTTTACCGCCGCTTCCGCGCCGGCACCGGCGTGAGGCTGACCGCAGGTCGTGGCGATCATATTCAAAATAAGCAGTTCGCAATCGCGTTCCCATTCGCCGCTTTCAAGGATATCCCATTGATTTTCGGTAAAGACGGTACGCGCAGCCAATTCTGCGGGAAATTGTTCATAGAGTTTCAGCCCGCAATGTTTGTCAAAGTGAGAATCTGCGAAAAAACAAATCATTTATTTTTCCTCCGGGAAGATTTTTCGTCCTGTTCAAATTTTTTATTGTGCTGAGAGTTGATATTGTTTATCCGCTGGCGGTGGCGGGAGACATTGTAGGGATTGTTTCTGCCGCCGCCGCCGTAAGATCCGCTTGACGGAGCGTAATCAATGACTCCTCCGGAACGGCTGTCATACTCAACGTTACCATGCTGTTCGTTATCATCATCGACTTTCTTCTTCTTTTTTCCGGGAACAAACATCGTCTTCAACAACTCATAACTGATGCCGTTGGTGCGGATGGAAGCCAGCGAAGTCCGTACCGTCCCGGCGTGTTTGGGTTCAACCATTATCAAATAAAACAAATACGCCGCCGCCGCCAGAGAGGTCAGCAGTATCAGCAGCACCGGAGCGATCACCAGGTAGAACCAGCATTTGAAAACGTGACTGCGGTAGGCTTTTTCCGATTCCGTTTTTCCGGAGACCTTCCGGTGGGGAACAGTCTTGCTGGACATATCGACCTTCTCCGCCGGTTTTCCATCCGGAGCGGGTGCAGGTGCTGCCGGAACATCCGGCTTGGAGACCGCCGGAGTTTTGATTTTCACCTCCACCATGTCCGGGGCCGGAGCGGCGGCAGATACGGGAACGGGTTCTTTTTTTTCCGGCTCACGCTTTTTGTCCAAAGGAGAAAATTTGAGTTTCAGCTCAAGTTTTCCATCATCTTTTTTCTCTTCCGCCATGCTGCACCTCCATTTTTTTACTGAAAGGTTACTCCGTCACTGTAACGGGTCGGATCCTCAACTCCGGCATCGACAAAACCCCGGTGCCGGAGAAAACAACTGTCGCACTTGCCGCAGGAGTTACCATCCTTATCCGGATTGTAACAACTGGTGGTCAAGCTGTAATCCACGCCCAGAGTGATACCGAGACGGATGATATCCGCTTTGGACAAAGCCTGCAGCGGGGTGTGGATGTTCCACTTCCAGTTTTCATCCACGGCGCAGGTTCCCAGACGTGCAGTTTCAGCGAAGCTCTCGATGAACGGTTTGCGGCAATCCGGGTATCCGGAATAGTCCACGCTGTTCACGCCGATGTAGATATCGTGCGCGCCCAGAACCTCTCCCCACGCGGTCGCCAGCGCAAGAAAAACCATGTTCCGCGCCGGAACATAAGTTATGGGAATACCGGTGTCACTGTGGTCGGGAACCGCAATGGCATCATCGGTCAAAGCGGAACCGCCCCACTGGGCAAGATCAAGTTTAAAAACGCGGAACTCTTTTGCTCCGAGATGTTTTGCAATTTTTTCCGAAGCTGATATCTCACAGCGGTGCCGCTGTCCGTAATCGAAACTCAAGGCGTAACAATCAAAACCGTCTTTGCGCGCCTGAGCAAGACAGGTTGCGGAATCCAGACCGCCGCTTAAAAGTACGATGGCACGTTTCACAGTTCAAACTCCTTTTCTGTCACCCCAGATCACCTTGTGCATCTGGATCTGCATACGCACCGGATGGGGAGACGAGATGACCCATTGGGCAAGAGTTTCCGGTTTCACGCGGTCCCAGACCGGAGAAAAGAGCAAATGCGGGGTTTTATCAGCGAGGTGATATTTTTCAATAACAGTTTCAGCAAACTCAAAATCGTTCCGGTCGGAAACGACAAACTTAACTTCATCGCGGGAAGTAAGGCAGGAATATGCCGCATAACAGTTGTGTTCCGCCATGCCGGATGCCGGAAGTTTGCAATCCACTATCCGGCAGCACCCCTCCGGCAGAATGGAGAAATCCACTGAACCGTTGGTCTCGATAAGGACAGTTTTTCCAGCCTCCAGCAGTTTTTGAGCAAGAAGCGGTGTCTCCTTTTGAAGGAGCGGTTCGCCGCCGGTGATCTCGACAACTGCAACTCCGGAAGATACGGCAAGAGAAACAAGCTCTTCAACAGAAAACTCTTTTCCCCCCTCCCAGGCGTATGCCGTATCGCAGTATGTACAGCGCAGATTGCACCCGGCAAGCCGGATAAAAAAACAGACTTTCCCGGCGTGAGTGGATTCACCCTGCACACTTGTGAAAGTCTCAATGATTTGAAGCATAACGCAAATATTATTCCGAATATATGATACGGCTGGCTGAAGACTCCGCTATGCTGACTTTGGCAACTTTGATGTCGGGAGAGTTCAACTTTGCCGCCATCTGACGGTAGATGCACCGGGCAAGTACCTCGCTGGTCGGGTTGATCTCCTGAAACTCCGGCAATTCGGACAAGTTGCGGTGATCGTACTGGTTGATGACCTCATCCAGAGCCGCTTTGAGCAATTTGAAATCCAGAGCGATACCGATTTCGTTGAGTTTATCTGTTACGACAGTCACCGTCACCCCGTAGTTATGCCCGTGGAGATTACGGCAATCGCCATTGTAACCTTTGAGCTGATGGGCGGCGGCAAAAGAACGATCAATTTCGATTTCAAACAATTTCCTGTCTCCCATAAGGTAATTTCAAAAGTCATACAAAAAAATCGCGAGGAGTTTTGAAATTGCCTCCAAGTATAAAAGTTAAAGGCTCCGGTGGGACAGCGAGCAACTCTGCTCAGCCATTCCGCCGGAGCTTCACCGGATGATTAACGGTTTGCGCTTTCAAACTTCTTCATGAAGTCGACCAGCGCGACGATGCCTTCAACGGGCATGGCGTTGTAGATGCTGGCGCGGCATCCGCCGACCAGACGGTGACCTTTGAGCTGGGTAAGTCCGGCAGCGGTGGCTTCGGAAACAAACTTGGCATCAAGTTCATCGCTGGGGGTGCGGAAGACGACGTTCATTCTGGAACGGTCGAGACCCTTGACCGGGCAGCTGTAGAAGCTGCTGTCATCGAGGAAGTCATACAGGATCTTCGCCTTTTCGTTGTTCATCTTTTCAACACCGGCAAGACCGCCGTTTTCCTTGATCCAGTCGGTGACCAGAGCCAGCAGATAGATGGCGAAGGTGGGCGGAGTGTTGAACATGGAACCGTCTTCGATGTAGGTGGAATAACGAAGCATGGTCGGAACTTTGGTGCTGTCGGTGCGTTCAGCCAGATCCTTGCGGAGAACGACCAGCGCGACACCGGCGGGACCGAGGTTCTTCTGGGCACCGGCGTAGATCATACCGAACTTGGAAGCGTCAAACTGACGGGACATGATGTCGCTGGACATATCGGCGATAAGGGGGACACCGGCAGGAGCTTCCGGAAGGTTGAAATACTGGGTACCGGCAATGGTGTTGTTGCTGGTGATGTGCATATAAGCCGCACCCGGGGTGAGCTTCCACTGATCCTGAGCGGGAATGTGGTCATACTTGTCATCGCGGGAACTGGCAACGACGTTGACGTTACCGAACATCTTGGCTTCTTTGCTCGCCTTGTTGCTCCAGACGCCGGTATCGACGTAATCGGCAGTACCGCCGTTGAGAAAGTTCATGGCGAGCATGGCGAACTGCATGCTGGCACCGCCCTGGATGAAGAGGACAGCGTAATCATCGGAGAGGTTCAGGATCTCCCGGACGTTGGCTTCCGCGCGGTCGATGACCGGCTGAAAAAATTTGCCGCGGTGTGAAAGTTCAAGAATACCACTGCCGCTGCCTTGGTAATCGATGAATTCAGCCTGAGCTTTGCGCATGACGGATTCCGGAAGCATTGCCGGACCAGCCGCGAAATTGTAAATCTTCATAACTCTCTCCTTGCCTTTCCCCGCAGAAATACTTTCCTACTGCGGTAATATCTGTTGGTTATTCCATAATATACACTTGAAACAGTCAATTTTCAAGTTTGCTCAGAGAGTAAAGTTCATAAACATTGCGGTTTTTACGCACCTCGAAGCGGTTGCGCCGCTCATCGTGCCATTTTCCTTCCGTCAGCGGCACTCTGGTGACCAGAAGCGGGTGTTCTTCCGAAGTGCGGAATACGGCGATGTCAGACCGTTTCTGCAACGCAGAAAACGCGGCATCATCCAACTCCGGAGCCGCTTCAACGGCGGAACAGGACAGCTGCTCTTTCAGCAGTTTCACGGCGCGGGAGTTGCACACCGGCAAGGGGAAAAGCACACTTACTTGCACATCCGGGTACGCTTTCAACATCGTAAAACCGTGCCAGTGGGAGATCTTGAAACGGCGGATGCCGGAACGGTAGGCTTTTTCAATATCGCATTCAAGTTCTCCGAGTTCACCTTCGGAGACAAAGGGGGGAACAATAAACGCGGCAGCTTCATCGTGAACATACGGCGGCACGGAAGATGCCGGAGTTTGAGTGACCTCCTCAAAAAATGCGGTCATCTTCTCCGCATGAGCAGAAAAATACTCTTCAACGCTCAAGCAGGCGGCGATCTCTTCCCAGAATTCCCGGCGCAGTTTTTTCAATCCGGCTGCCGGAACGAAAAATTTTCCATCCACGCGGACTGAAATATTCCCGGTGCGCCACGGCTCCGGAACGCCTTCAGAGAAACACTTTTCCACCTCGACTTTGCCCAGCGGATGCTTTTCCGCCGGAGCAAAACTTAACGCCCGGGAAAAGGTGTGACCGGCAACGCGGACTTCAATGCCTTCTGAACAGAAATCTATTTCCAGATCCAATGGATAACGCAGCGGCGGCAAATTGGCGGCATGGCGGGAGAAATCATAACCGTTCTCTCCGATCTTCAAAAGCTGCCACGCGGCACCGGCAGAAAATTTTCCGGGGATGAACACCCGGCTTCCGGCTTTGACCTTCAACGCTCTCACGCCGGGAGCAGATTCCATTCCGGTCAGGGAAAACGAATCTCCATCTCCGCCCTGCGGCGGCAGAAAGCGCAGCCGGTCGCCCAGATGCAGAGGAGATGATGTGGAAACCAGAATACCGCGCCGGGTGATCTTTTCCACTTTCGCAACCGGCGTTCCGAAAACTCCGGATATCCGGCTGTCCACAAGATCGCGTCTGGAGGGGAAGTCATAAAATCCCAGAGTCTTGCGCCGGGAGAGCGCGGATGAGAGAATATTTTCCGCCTCCCGGTGAGCTTCGTGAACCTCGCCCGGAGCGGCATCCAGAAGTATCCGGTAAGCGCGGGCGGTCTTCCAGACGTAATCCGGTGAACGCAGCCGCCCCTCGATCTTCAAAGAGGATACGCCGCACGCTTTAAATTCATCAAGAAGAGTGGTCGCGCACAGATCCCCGGGGGAGAGAAAAAAACCTTCTCCCTGCGGTGTCGTGTAACGGCGGCGGCAGGGCTGTTTGCACCGCCCCCGGTTGCCGCTCTGTCCGTAAAGAAAACCGGAAAGAAGACATCTTCCGGAGAGCGAACAGCACAGCGAACCGTGAACAAAGACTTCCAGTTCGATTTTTGCCGTCCGGGAAATTTCCCGCAATTCATCAAGGGTGATCTGCCGTTCCAGAATCACCCGGCTCAATCCCAGCTCCGCCATCGCTTCGACCCCGGCGGAGTTGTGTATTCCCATCTGGGTCGAAGCGTGGAGTTTCAGTTCGGGAAAATATTTTTTTGCCACTTCGACCACTCCCGGGTCCTGTACGATAAGCGCATCCGGATGAAGCCGGGCAAGGGTGGTCAAAGTTTCAAAGAGCGTACCGAGTTCATCCTCTTTCACCAATGTGTTGAGGGTAACGTAAACTTTTTTGGAGTTTTCATTGGCGTAACGGATAAGTTTGCCCAGAGTTTCCGGTGTAAAATTTTCCGCCCGCATCCGGGCATTGAAAGCTCCGGAAAGACCGCAATAGACCGCATCGGCACCGCCGTCAAAGGCGGCAAGCGCAAGTTCTGGATTCCCGGCGGGAGAGAGCAGTTCCATAGATCACCCCCCGCAGGTCAATCATCCATCTTGAGTTTTCCCCGGCGGCGCGGCGGACGGCGCAGCGTGGCATCGTTATCGACACCACAGCTGAAACGGACGGCGGCGGCACCGGCGGAGGCGATATTCAAAGCGAAACCGTTCCGCTGTTCGGGAGCGACATTGTTTTGCAGCTGCGCCTCCCGCAGTAAACGGAAGCGGGGACACTCCGGGAAAAGTTCCACTACGCCCCAGACGGGAGGAATAAGTTCCGGAGAGAGAAGTTTTTCCGGGATGGCAAGGTAACATTGATCGGCGACACCCGCCTGCCGGATGCGTTCAAGTTTGCTGCCTTTGCACAATATTTCCAGTTCCCGGGTGATGGTGCGGCAGAGCTTGTGATAATCCCGGTTTACAGAAGAAGCATAATCCCAACTGCGGAACTCGGAAAAAAGATCATCGGCAGCGGCAAGGTGCGGTTCATTTTTCCGGATAAGGGCCTCCATTGCCGCTTTTTCCTGCTGTAATGAGTTTATCATCTCCATGCGTTCAGCTTTTCCGGTGCAATCGGCAAAACAGTTGTCGATATCGTTGTACATCATCACCAGCGCGGTGCGGGTGACGATGGTTCCGCTGCGGCGGGCCTGTTTCCAGAATCCTGCGACCGAGGCGCGGTATTTGCTGGTTCTGGTCGGAACATTCAGAGCGACCGCATCCGGATGTAAAGAGACGAAAAATGCCAATGCCGCCTGCTGCAACTCAGCACGGGAAAGCGTTTTATCCTTTTTCTCAACGGCAATGACTGCCGGAACTTCGACTTCGGCAGCAGTCCCGGCATCCGGCTTCACCGCCGATTCAGCGGCGGCAAAGGCGGCAAATTCAAACAAATCCATATTCTGATTATCGTTCACAGCGGTATCCCCGATCAAAAGTATTTGCCATTTTTGGTTCCGAACACATCATCGCCTCTCCGGGTGCGCTCCTTTTTGTTGCGCTCATTGATGCGGCGTATCTCCGGGTCATCGGAGGGGTAACGGGTATCACCGAAACTTTTTTCCACCAGTGCCCGCTCCCGGTCATTGAGTTCAGAACTGGTGACCGGTCGGCTTTTGGCAGGTTTCCCCCGGTGAAACACGGTGTCGAAAAGTTTATCTCCGGTTTCGCCGTGCCGGGCAGGACGGGGAGGAGCTTTCTTTTTGGGAGCAGAACGTTTCATCGATTCCGGAGTGCGGGAAAAAGCGTTGCGGAAACTCCGGCATCCCGTAAAAAGCAGGATGCAGAGCATCATAACGGTAAAGCTGACCCGTTTATTCATAAGTTACCTCCTGCTCATGATTTTTTCATCCGGGATATCCGCAGCTGACCGCAGGCGGCGGACTTTTTGCCGCCCCGTTCCACCCGGCGGGTGACGCGGGCTCCGGCGGATTTTATCTCATTTTCAAAACTTTCAATAACCGTGCGCTCCGGACGGCGGAAATCACCGTCGGTGGCATTGTAGGGAATAAGATTGATCTTGGCGTGATGGTCGATGGCGATCTGTGCCAGCTTGCGCGCGGAATCAAGGTCATCGTTCACCCCGGCGATCATGGTGTATTCCAGAGTGTACTGGCGGTTGTTGGCATCGCGGCACAAATCGGCGGCTTTCAATATTTCCGCGATGCTGAAACGGACACGGGGCGGAATAAGTCCGGCTCTGATCTCATCGCTGACGGCGTGTAAACTCACGGCAAGGTTGTACTCTTTTTTCAATTCAGCGAACTTCAGCATACCGGGAACATAACCGCTGGTGGAAACGGTTATCCGGCGCGGCGACATCCCGAACCCGTCGGGCGAGGTCAATATTTCCAGTGCCGGGAAAAGCTGTTCCACATTCAGCATCCCTTCGCCGATGCCCATAAAAACCAGATTATCCGGGAATCCGGCACGGCGGGTCCCGAGCATGAACTCTTCAATAATTTCGCCGCAGCTCAGATTCCGGGTAAAACCGTTCTTTCCCGAGGCGCAGAAATAACATCCGACCGGACAGCCGACCTGCGTACTCAGACAGAAGGTCATCCGTTCTCCGGAGGGGATGACGACCATCTCGATACATTCGCCATCATGCAGTGTCAGCAGCAGTTTTTCCACTCCGTCACCGGAGGAGACGATTTCGGAAACGGAACTTCCCGGAGCGTGAAAATCCTCTTTCAGAAGTTCCCGCATATTCTGCGGCAGATTCAACATGGCACCGGGGTCGGCTTCGACTTGTTCATAAAGCCAGTTGGCGATCTGCCTGCCCCGGAACTTCGGCAGTTTGCGTTCAATGCACCAACGGGTCAGGGTGTCGATACTGCATCCGGCAAGAAAAGGTTTCATTTTGACAACTCCTGTTTCAACTCTTTGGCACGGGCATGATCGTATTCGGAATCTTCGCTCAACGCGGCAAGTTCCGCCTTCCGCAGATATTCCCGGGCGGCATCTTTGTCTTTCGTGGCGGCAAGTTCGATCTCGGCGGCATGAAGGAGGATGGTGGAAGGACAATCGGCGGGGTTGGAAAACTTCAACGCCAGACGGATGAAACGGCGCGCCTGAGTAAAGCGTTTTTTCCGGTAGAGCAAATACGCCATGCTGTCGAGGTATGCCGGATTTTTCGGCTCTGCGTTGACGGCATATTTCAACAGTTTTTCCGCGCGGTCAAGTTCGATATTCAAAACGGCGAAGTTGTAGGCGATGCCGTTGGCATTGGCGGGGATAAGGAGCTTTTTTTTGTTCTTCTCCGCGACGGAGGCGATCTCTTTCAACATGGAACGGTTCCGGGTGTGCCAGATGAGTTCAAGCATCGCCCGGATGGTCCAGGGAGAAGAAACCGTTCCGGAAGAGAGAACCGCGGAAACATTCTTTTCGGCAATGTCATACTTTTTATCGCAGACCGCCCGGATCAGACCGGCTTCGTTTGCCGGAAAAAATTTGTCCAGCCGGGAGGAGTCGTTAAAGTACATAGCGAGGGCAAATGCTCCGAAGCCGGAATTTTTCTGTTTGGGAAAAAGATCAAGCAGTTTGCGATCCCGGGTGGCAAATGCCGCTTCGTAAACTTGAGCGCGCACAGCTTCGCTGCGGGAATCAGCCAACTTTCCGGCGTAGACGGCGGCATGTTTCAGCAAGTGAGCGTTGTACACTTGAAGCAGAACAACGGAATGGGGGAACGGAAGAACATCTTCCAACGCGATCAGTTTCTTCAATGTATCGTCATAATGCTTTTTGCATCCGGTATCCGGAAGTTTCTGCCAGCGGTCGAAGTTCGGCGCGGAACAGTGTTCCTCCCACGCGCCGTTCCAGAAGAGATAGAACGCATGGTAAAGCAGTTCAAACTTGAGTTTGGCATCAAGTTCCTCCGGAATGGCAGTGACGATACGGGCGACGGTATTTCCGGCTTGGGAACAACTGTTGTTCCGGATATGGAACGCGGCATACTGTTCTGTGATCTTTTGAACCGCTTGCCACTCCTGCAAAGTCAATGCCGGAAAATCGCACTTTTCAATAAAGTTTTTCCGGTAGGCATCCCGCTGTTTTCCGTCCGGGATGAACTTCAAAGCGATAACGGCGACACCAGGAGCGGAGCCATGCTGTTTCAGCAGATTTTCCGCTGAACGTGTCATGACCGGAGTGACCTTTTTATCTTTGCTCAAAGTGGAGATGACAAGATCGAGTTCAACGGCTTTTTCCGGATACTTTTCCAATAACTGCAAAAAGCGTTCCACTTTCAACACCGGGTCGTCAATGCAGAGTGCGGTATGGTATCCGCAGTAAAAAGCACTGTGATCTGCCGCAGGTGAACACCAAGCGGATACCGTCAACAGCACGGCAACAATAAATATGGTCGTAAATCTCATTTTTCCAACTCCGAAATAAAAAATTTCAACGCTTCTTCGCGGGTGGCTTGCCGGATAACTTCACCGTTGCGGAAGATTATCAGCTCACCGCTGCGGGTCCCGCTGATACCGAGATCGGCATCCCGCGCTTCGCCGGGGCCGTTGACCGGGCATCCCATCACGGCGATTTTTTTAAGATTGGTTTGTCTGCCGGAGGCTTTGAACTCCTGAATGACAGTTTCAATGTCGTTTATCAAACCGAAAAGGTCTATTTCTGTTCTGCCGCAGCTGGGACAGGAAACTATCTCCGGCATGGCATCGCGGATGCCGCAGGCTTCGAGTATCCTGACGGCGGCGTGGATCTCCTCCTCCGGAGAGGCGGTCAAACTTATCCGGATGGTGTCACCGATGCCGTCCGGCAGCAATGCGCCCAGCGCGGCGGCGGATTTGATGATCCCGCGCTGCGGAGTTCCGGCTTCGGTCAATCCGAGGTGCAGCGGGTAATCGGTCATCGCGGCAAAGCGGCGGCAGGCATTGACGGTAACGCGCACATCGGAACACTTCAATGCGACCTTGATATTTCTGACCCCGTACTGCTCCAATTTCTGACACTGCAAATATGCCGCATCGCACAAGCCTTCAGCGATGGCATCTTCGCGGGGAATGCCACGGTTCAGCCTGCGTTCGATATCCTGACGCGGCAAACTTCCGGCGTTGGCACCGACCCGGATGGGGATGTTGGAACTTATCACTTTCCGGGCAACAACTTTCAGCATATCTTCATCACGGACGATGCCCGGATTGAGCCGGATCGCGGCACAGCCGGCATCGACAGCTTTTACCGCCATCTCCGCGTTGAACTGGATATCCGCCACCAGCGGCAGCGGTGATTCGGCATTTATCCGGTAAAGTGCCGCAATGTCTTCATCTTTATCCACAGAGACCCGGCTGATCTGACAACCGGCATTTGCCAACCGGTGCAGCTGCTCCAGTGTGGCATCCGCATCGGAGGTCAAGGTGTTGCACATGGATTGGATGGATACCGGATGATCGGAACCGACACCCACTTTTCCAAGCATGAAATTACGGGTTTTCCGGCGCATTTTGAGTATTTCCTGTGGCGGCGGGTTTCTCCGGCATGACCTTGTTCACGGCGCGCCGGATATCAAAGAAGGTGACAAACAGCATCAGCGACACCAGTAACGTGACGAATATGTAAGAGAGTATTCTGGTGACCCGGGTCGGTATCGGACGGCGGAAGATGAGTTCCAGCAATCCGAAGAAAATATGTCCGCCATCCAGCACCGGAAGCGGCAGCAAGTTGAAGATAGCCAGCGCAAAACTCACCACCACCATCATATATATTCCGATCGCCGGAGAGGTTTTCACCGAAGTGAAAAGCACGATGCCGATACCCAATGGTCCTGACATGTGGCTGGGTTTCAAGGTGCTGGTATTCCGGGTCAATCCGAGCTTGTTGCCCAGACCGGTGACGATACCGCGCAGAGCCTTCCAGCTCATCATCACCGTGTCGTGGAACTGGCGGAACGGAGTCGGATGGTCGTAGACCGCCATGGAAATACCGATATCGGCAGGAATGACCGCCTTCGGCGTGAGCGTAAACTTCTCAACTTTCCCGTTGCGGATGACTTCAAGTTCCACGGGAGCCCCTTGGGTTCGGGTAATGGTCTTCTTGATGGTAAGGGTACTTGTCACTTTGGTACCGTTGACCGTACTCAGCTGATCGTTTATCATCACGCCCGCCATCGCGGCGGGGTACTCTTTTATCATATCGGTGACGAAAACCGGCTGATCTTTGCCGCGCTGTTCCATCGTGATACCGATAAGGTAATTGGTGTACTTTTCAGCAAGTTCAGGAACCGGCTGCGGGATAACGGTGATGTCGATACGTTTTCCATCGCGTTCAACGGTCAGCACCAGCGGCTTGCCGCAAAAAAGGTCTATCTGCAGCTGGAACTGCCGGTAATCGCTGAGCTGCACACCGTTGGCGGCGATGACGATATCTCCGGCTTTCAAACCGGCTTTTTCCGCGACAGAACCGCGTTTGGGAAAGATCTTTATCGGAACGCGGGGCATGAAGAAGGGATACCCCACCCCCTCTTTGCGGATGCTTCCGGGAGCATTGGGGTTATCGACCGGAGTGTAACGGACGACAAAAGTTTTACCATCCCGGCGGACGGTCAACTCCACTTCTCCAGTGGTGTAGAGTATCTGTTCGACAAACTTCGCCCAGGAGAGGAAAAACTCTTCGCCGTTGAGCTTGGTTATAACATCGCCTTCGCGCAAACCGGCACGGTATTCAGGACTTGCTTCGACGATGCTCTGAACCGTGATCTCGCGCATTTTGGGAGTGTCCTGCGGCATACCCCAGATCCAGATGATACAGCCGATAAGCAAGCCGGAAATAATATTGAACAACGGTCCTGCCGCCGCCGTGATTATCCGTTCTTTCGGCGTACCCGGGCGCAGTTCAGTACCGTCAGCGGCCTTGGGTATCTCATCGCTGGCATCGATCTGCGGAATTTCCACATACCCGCCGAAAGGGAGATAGCCGATGCGGTACTCCACGCCTTTATACTTTTTCCGCCAGAAAGGACGGAACCCCAGCGAAAAGGCATCGATGTGCAATCCCAGCATCTTTGCCGCCAGAAAGTGACCGAGTTCGTGAAACAATATGCAAAATCCCAGCGCGGCAAAAACAAATATCACCGCGCCCACAGTTCCGAGATGACTCCAAAAAGTTTCCATGATTTTCCTGTCTGCTGTCGGAGGCAACTTCAAAAGTTTTGAACGGCTTTTGAAATCGGCTCATTGGTTAAAAAATATTTACTTCTTTATAAAATAGCCTCTCGCGGCTGATTTTCAAGTTTTTTCAACTTGTTTTAATGGCATTACTGTGTTATATTTTGAAAATGACAAATTTCATGAAAGGAATTTTTATTATGCCAACGATCATTGACGGTAAAGCTGTCGCCGCAAAACTCAATCAGGAAACTGCCAAACTGGTCGCAGAACTTGCCGCCAGAGGCAAAAAAACCACCCTTGCAGTCGTTCTCGTCGGAGAAGACCCGGCAAGTCAGGTCTATGTCCGCAACAAGATCCGCACCTGCGGCGAAGTAGGTATCATCTCCCGCGAAGTGCGTATGCCCAAAGAGAGCACCACGGAAGAGGTTCTCGAAGTGGTCAATGCCCTCAACAATGACCCGGATGTGGACGGTATTCTGGTTCAGTCTCCTCCGCCGCCGCAGGTCGATGAAGAGAAGGTCATCGAAGCCATCGATCCGGATAAAGATGTCGACTGTTTCGCGGAACGCAATGTCGGCAGACTTCTGATCGGTCAGAAAGCCGGATTCCGTCCCTGCACCCCCTGGGGCGTTATCGAACTGCTCAAACACTACGGTGTCGACCCCGCCGGAAAACATGCGGTCGTCATCGGCAGAAGCAATATCGTCGGGAAACCGATGGCGGCTCTGCTGATGCAGAAAGGAGCCACTGCCAACGCCACCGTCACAGTCGTCCACTCCCGCACTCCGGATATCTCCCGTTACACTCTGGATGCGGATATCCTGATCGCCGCCATCGGCAAAGCCAACTTCGTGCGCGGAAAAATGATAAAACCCGGTGCCGTGGTCATCGACGTCGGCATCAACCGCATCTTCGATGAGAAGCTGGGCAAAAACCGCCTGACCGGAGACGTCGATTTTGAAGAGTGCGCTCCGCTGGCCTCCATGATAACCCCGGTTCCCGGCGGTGTCGGTCCCATGACTATCGCGGTATTGATGCAGAACGCTTACATCGCCGCGAAACAGCGTTTCGAAGCGTGATCCGGTTGAATGATTTCAGCCGTATAAAAAGAGAATGTGCTGTGCGGAAATACCAACCGCACAGCACATTTTGTAATGCCAGGCTGCGTTTTTCAACGCCCCATAAAACGTTTTATCCTTACCAACGCTTCCCGGAGTTCTGCCGCTCCGGTGGCGTAACAGCAGCGGACGAACCCCTCTCCTCCGGGACCGAATGCAGTTCCCGGAACCACCGCGACACGCTCTTCCTTCAACAATTTTTCGGCAAACTCTTCCGAACTCATCCCGGTTTCCTTCACCGACGGGAAGGCATAAAACGCTCCATGCGGCATCAGACACTTCAATCCGGCATCGTTCAATCCGGCAACAAAAAAGTTCCGCCGTTCCCGGTAACTTTCCTTCATTTCAAGCATGGAGCGTTCACCCCGCTTGAGTGCCTCCAACGCCGCCTCCTGCGCCATGGTCGGTGCGCACATGATGGCGTACTGGTGTATCTTCATCATGGCATCTATCAACGCTTCCGGGCCGCAGGCAAAACCGATACGCCACCCGGTCATGGCAAATGCTTTGCTCAAACCGTGCAGAAAAACCGTCCGTTCTTTCATATCCGGGAACGAAGCAATGGAAACATACTCTTCGGCATAGCACAATTCTGAATATATCTCATCGGTCAGCACCACCAGATTATGTTCAATGGCAATATCTGCGATCTGTCTCAGCTGGGCACGGTCCATCACCGCCCCGGTCGGGTTGCACGGAAAGTTCAGCAATATGGCTTTGGTCCGGGGGGAGATCAACTTTTTCAAATCGTCCGGATCCACCGCGAAACCGTTTTCCATCCGGGTCGGCAACGGAACCGGCACTCCGTGCGCCATGGCGATACCCGCCGGATAAGAGACGTATGCCGGTGTCGCATAAATCACCTCATCCCCCGGAGAAATCAACGCCCGGAACGCCAGATCCAATGCTTCACTTACTCCGACAGTGATGATACACTCCTTCGCCGGATCGTAATCGGCATGGTAATTTCTCTTAAGATACCGGCACACCTCCTCCCGGAGTTTCGGCATTCCCAGATTTGAAGTATAACCGGTATGCCCGGATTCCAGAGAATATATCCCGCTTTCCCGGATGCCCCACGGAGTGGTAAAATCGGGTTCTCCAACCCCCAGAGAGATGCAGTCGTCCATGGCATTCACCAGATCGAAGAATTTTCTGATACCGCTTTTCGGCAATCCGGCGATGTGCGGGGCAATAAATTTTTCAGAAACAGATTTTGAGTCGTTCATAATTTTCATCATTCAGCATTATACGTCCGGATTCTTTGTATTTACGGAGCATGAATCCGGTCGAGGTTGAAATCACACCGTCGATAGTTGCCAGCTTTTCAGCGACAAAGTTCGCCACTTCCTGCAAACTTTCCCCCTGGATGGTCAACAGCAGATCACAGCTTCCGGACAATAAAATCAAGTCGGTAACTTCCGGAAATTTGGCGATCCTCTGCGCCACATGGTCGAATCCGCCATCCCGGCGCGGAGTAACTTTGACTTCGATGATCGCCTTCACCATAGCGGCACCGCCGGAGACCGCAAAATCATCCGTCACTGCCGTGTAACCCCGGATAACTCCGGAACGCTCCAAACCGGCAACGATATCCTCAACTTCCTGCACGGAAGATATACCGCAACGCAATGCTATTTCAGCAAAATCCATGCGGGCATTTTCCCGCAGCAGCTTCAAAACTTTATTTTTCATCATAAAACCATTTCAAGTAAAACGATCAGTACCGGAAAAACAATACCGTTAAAGATAAAACTGTCCAACACGTCAAACGCTCCGCCCATTCCGGGGACCCAGTGACCGGAATCTTTGACATCGCACATCCGCTTGACTGCCGATTCCGCCAAATCACCGAAGAAACTTCCCAAACTCAGCACAGCCGCCGCTGTCAAGTACCACCACGACGGCGCGTATGAGGTAAGGAGCGCAAAAACCGTTCCCACGGTCAGCGACAGAACAATTCCTCCGGCGAGCCCTTCCCACGACTTTTTCGGGCTGAGCGACGGGGCGAGCTTATGGTTGCCTCCGGGCAGTTTGGATGTCAGCATTCCGAAGATGTAACCGCCGGTATCAGTAGCCTTGGTCGCCAGACACAAAAAGAGCAGCCACGTTCCCGCCGGTACGCCTCCGGCAGTGCAGTTGTAACTGGAGAGAAATCCCAGCATCGCGGGAGCAAGCAGCATGAATACTCCTCCGGAAACCAGCACCCGTTCCAGAAGTTCATCTTTCTTTTTCAACAATATAACACCGCCGCCGATGCCTGCCGCCGCTCCGCACACGATCACAGCGGTCGTGAACTGGTTCAAAATCGTCAACATCGCAGTGATATAAAACAATTCCGCCACCACCGCCGGAAAGTTTTTCCGTCCGGAATCGTGCAGCATCTTCGCACATTCATAAACCGCCAGTGCCGCCATCAGCGGTGCCGCCGCAAGAAAGAGATACCAGCCGTAAGGACGCCAGAAAAATATCCCGCTCAACAGCGATATCAGCAAAATAAATCCGATGATCCTGAACTTTAACATCTTAAATTGGTCACTCCTTGAAAAATTCCGCTTCCACCGCCAGACACACCGTATGATATATCGGCAGATGCAGCTCCTGTATGCGGTAAGTCTCTTTTTCCGGGACCGCGATAACGATATCGGCAAACTCTTCACAGCAACCGTGACGGTTTCCGGTCAGCAGACAGGTTTTGATATTTTTCGCGCGGGCGGTGATGAACGCCTTGCGGATATTGGCAGCGTTGCCGCCGGTGGATATTCCCAGAAATATATCGCCGCTGCGCCCCAGAGACCACAACTGCTGGGCAAATGCCAGATCTGCATCGACATCGTTTCCGAATGCCGTGGTCAGTGCCGGATGCGAAAGCAGTGACACCGCCCGCAAACCATTCTGCAGCTGAGTTCCGAAGGGGACACTTCCGGTATCTCCGCACTGCTTCAACTTTTCCAGATCCTCTGCACCAAGCGGACGTTTCCGGCAGAAACCTTTGAGCAGTTCGCCGCAAATATGTTCAGCGTCCGCCCCGCTTCCGCCGTTACCGGCGACAAAAAATGTGCCGCTGCTGCGGTAGAGGGCGATCATATCGCTTATCAACTCTCCGATCGCCGGGATATTTCCTTTGAGTACCGGATAGCGAGCTTCAAGTTCGTCAAGATATGTTTTCATAGGTAAAACCTCCCTTTCGGGCTTAATTTAACCGCATTTATAATGAAATACAAGGACTTTTTTGGAAAAAAGTATCATTTTTCACTGAAACAGCCGAAAATCCGGCAAAGTTCATCGAAACGTGCCAGTGAAGCGGGACCGAATTTCGCCATCTGCTTCCTTATGAGCGGCAGCGGCTTTTCTTTCATCTCCCCGGATTTGGAGAAAAATTTGTCCGCAAGACAAATCACCTTTTCTTCCGGCGTCTCCGGCAGAAAATCCTGCACCGGCAACGGCAAACCCTGACTTGCGATCTCCTCTGCTGTCAAACCGCTTCCGGTATGACGTTCACAAATCCGCGCCAGATTTTCCATCTCCTTTCCCGGCAATCCCCGCAGCATCCCGGCTCCGGCGATCCCGTGCGCAATATAGGGCAACCCGCCCGGACAGAAAATATCCGGAGCGTGGCACTTTATGATCCCGATGTCGTGGAGCATCGCTCCGTCAGAAACCAGTTGCAAATCGATTTCATGCGGTGAATTTTCACACAACTGCAACGCTTTATCCCGCACCTGCATACTGTGTTTGAGCAGTACCCGGCGCAACTCCGGATCCCGGTAATAAAAACGCTCTATTATCTCATTGACAAAATCCATAATCAACTATCCTGTCCTATAAACAACAACCGGCAGCCGTTTCTTGCGGACAATCCTGCCCTTTTCCTCCGAAGCCGTAACGGCGATGCAAAAAATATACTGCACGAGAACCGATTTGTCAAGCAATCAAGGGGCAAGAGGTTCGGGCGACGCCGCATGTCGGATTTTTCACAAAAAATGCGATATGAAGTTGAAAAGTTGAGAATATATGCTATTGTAATACACCATTCAGGCTTTCCGGATCAAATATTAAGGTACAGGCGTTTCTGATATACTGTCGATCCGGAAATTTTATTACTGCCAATGGATCATAACGGAGGCTTTAATGAAAAAATATGGAGTTTTGATTATGTGTATATCTCTGCTTTGCAGTACACACGCGGTTCCGGAAATCACCTTGCAGCAGATAAAAACCAATTTCAAAGGCGATTTCTGCTATGTTCACGCACGGGCGGGAATGGTTCCGGATGGAACCGTCATTATCACCACCCAGCCGCTGATACTGAAAGGGACGGACGTTTTTTACGGTTTGGAAATGCTCAAAAGCCGCGATGGTGGAAAGACATGGGGAAGTTTTGAAAAATCCAAAACCATGATCCGCCGGAAATATGATGCTGAACGGGAATATGTCATATCCGACAGCACCCCGTTTTATCACAAAAAAAGCGGTAAACTTCTTATCACCGGACACAGCGCGGTATATTTGAAAAACCGCCTTGCTCCCCCGCCACGCCCGCGCCATACGTTATGGAGCATTTTTGATTTTGCGTCCGGAGACTGGGAAGTGCCGCGCCAACTTGAAATGCCGGATAATGAGTTGTTTTTCAGTTATGGAGCCGGTTGCACGCAAATTCTGGAGCTGCCGGATGGTGATCTGCTGATCCCGGTTTACGGTGCGTCTCTTGATGACGTGAAGTCGAAGCGACCCGGCAATACCCGGGTGCTGAAATGCAGTTTTGACGGCAAAGAACTTAAAGTTAAATCCTTTGGTGCCCCGCTGTCGGTAAATGTTCCCCGGGGATTGGGTGAGCCGTCGATAGCTGAATTCAACGGCAAATATTTTCTGGCACTGCGCAATGATGAAAAGGGGTATGTTGCCAGTAGTGACGATGGACTTAATTACAAGATCATAAAGGAACTTTGTTTCGATGACGGAAAACTTTCCGGAAACTACAACACCCAGATGCACTGGCTCAAAGGCGGCGGTAAACTTTATCTGGTCTACACCAGAAAAGATGCCAAAAACGGACATGTTTTCCGCCACCGTGCCCCGCTGTACATGGCAGAATTCGACCCGGAAAAACTGTGTATCATCCGCAGCTCTGAAATCATCGCAGTCCCGGAACGCGGCGCACGGCTGGGCAACTTCGGCTGTCTGCAAGTAAACGATAACGAAGCATGGATCATCGCCGCCGAATGGATGCAGACCACCGCGCCGGATCCGTCAGATTACACCCGCTGTATGAAATACGGCAGCGACAATTCCATCTGGATCGCAAAAATCAGATTTACCCCGGAACCGGCGGCGTCTCATTCGTTGTAAACAGTTTCACTGAAACGGGATTATCACGATTTTTTCAAAACTATATCGGAAAAAGAAGTTGAAAAGTTGAGAATATATGCTATTGTAATACGCCGTTCGGGATTTTTGGGTTGAATATCAGGGAGCCGGTCGTTTTTGACATGTGGCAGAACCCGGAATTTTCACCGGACAGCAGTGATAGGATCATATATTTTGCATATTTATATATTTGACAAACCGGAGAGATTTTATTATGAAAATACTGGTCATTGAAGACGATAAAAAGACAGCTGATTTTTTGCTCCGCGCATTGGCCGATGCCGGATATGAAACTTGTTATGCCGCCGATGGAGCACAAGGGCTGGAACTCGGTCTGAGCGAAGATTTTGCCTGCGGCATCGTCGATATAATGCTTCCGGAGATCGACGGCTTTACGGTGATCGAAAAACTCCGCGCCGCCGGAAAAAATGTTCCGCTGATCGTCCTGAGTGCCAAAAGTTCGCTGGATGACAAAGTTCACGGCCTCCACGCCGGTGCCGACTGCTACCTTGCCAAACCCTTCTCCGTGGCGGAACTTCTGGCAAACATCCAGGCCCAGCTCCGCCGGGTCTCTCTCAGCGCGGAACCGACCGTGCTGACGGTCGAAGACCTTGAGATCAACATCATCACCCGCAAAGTCACCCGCGCCGGGAAATTGATCGACCTCCCCCCTCTCGAATATGACCTTCTGGAATATCTCGTCCGCAACGCCCACCGGGTCGTCACCCGCAGTATGCTTATGGAAAATGTCTGGGAATACAGCTTCGACCCCTCGACCAATATCGTCGAAACCCGCGTCTGCAAACTCCGGGAAAAAATCGACAAACCCTTTGGCAAAGAATTGATCCATACGGTACGCGGAATCGGCTATGTTCTCGAATAATTCCCTGCGGATCTCGCTGAAGATCCGTTTGGTTTCGATCTATTCTCTGCTTTTTATCGTCTCCTGCTCTTTGATATTCGTAGTGGCGTCTTACCGCATCTACCTTGAAATGAACCGTCTGGTGGATGTGGAGGCGCAGCGTATATCCCGGAACATGCGCGAGGTCTATGAGCTTTCCCTTCAACCGCCCGCTGCGGAACCGGTGATACCGGGTGCTGAATCCATCCGCAATTATCCGGCATCGGATCTGGAAATACTTCAAAAACGCTTCCCCGGCATGGAGCTGCTCACGGCGCGCGAAGAGAACGGCGTTATCGCCGGGAACGGTGGTGTTCCGCAAAAATATTATACCGCCTCCATCTTTTATCAGGACAAATATTACACCTGCCGGGTACGGAGCGACGGTTCGGTTTATTCCAAGCTGGTCAAAGAACCGTCACATTTGATGGAACTGCGCCGTCAACTCAAACTTCAACTTAAGCCGGTCAAACCGGATCCGCTGAAAAATTTGAAACGCCGCTTCTCCGAACTTATCCGTTCCCGCGGACATGAAGGCTTCCTTATCGTCATCCGGGATCGCAGCACCGGAAAAACGGTTCTCAGTGCCGGAGGAAATTTACAGATACACGACAAGGTGCTTTCCGGAAATTTCCCGGAAGAAACCGCCTTTGAAGTCGGAAATTTCCGCTATTTCAAAAGCGAGATCCCCGGTCTGGGACAACTGTTCATCGGCCGCTCCATCAGGAACCGTGACCGTCTGGTACGTCAGTGCATGGTGATCTTTTTCGGTGTGCTGTTCAGTGTCACCGGAGCCGGAGTTGCCGTGGCGTGGATCATCGCCCGCCGTTTCATCCACGGTATCCGGCAGACCACTCTGGCCATGAAAAACATCTCCGACGGCGATTACAGCTACCGCATCGCGGAGATACCCTACACTGACGAAGAGATCGTCACTTTGATGGAGACCTTCAACGACATGAATGAACGGACCGAAAATCTTCTCAACGAGATCAAAATGATGTCCGATAATGTCGCCCACGACCTCCGCACCCCGCTGACCCGGATATCCGGAACCGTGGAACTGCTGCTGCACGACCGGGAGTTGAACGAAGAGGTACGCAACGTCTGCATTTCTGTTCTGGAGGAAACTCTGAGACTCAAGGCTCTGGTAAATACCGTTATGGACATCTCCCGCACCACCGCCCATCCGGACGCGCTCAGCAAAGAGAAGCTGAACCTCTCCCGCCTTATCCGCAATTTCGGCGACTTCATGCAGCCGGGGTTTGAAGAAAAAGGTTTGTCGTTGGATCTCCTGCTCCCGGAGGAGGAGATCATCATCGAAGCAGATAAGACCATGTTCCAGCGGATGCTTGCCAACCTGGTCGAAAACGCGCTTAAATTCACCAAAGAAGGCGGTGTCACCATCGCCGTATCCAAAGATAACAAGTCGATAAAATTATCCGTTGAGGACTCCGGCTGCGGCATCGAAGAGAAAGATCTGCCGCACATCTTCGACCGGTTTTACCGTGCCGATGCCAGCCGTCATCTCTCCGGGAACGGGCTGGGACTGGCTCTGGTCAAAGCCGTTGCCCTGGCGCATAAATGGCAGCTCGATGTAACATCCGTTACCGGTAAAGGTACTACTTTTTCAATAACCATCAACCATGACGATCCGACAGGAGGATAATATCATGACTCTTACCGCATTTTTTCTGCTGCTCTTATCAGTGACCTTTCACGCTTCGTGGAATCTGATCGCCAAAAAATCAACGATGAGCATAACCTATTACATGGTGATCTGCATGACCTCCGCGTGCTGCTGGCTGCATCTGCAATTCTGGACACCGGTGAATATATTTGCCCTTCCGGGGAAATATTATCTGCTGATGTTCTGTTCCGTTCTCTCCGATCTGCTCTACTGCTGCGGACTGGTTCGCGCATACCGGACGATGGAAATGTCCACCGCGTACCCGATGATGCGCAGTCTGCCGCTGCTCTTCACGGCGGCGATAACCGGTATATTGGGGCTGGGCAAACCGCTGAAACCGATGGCTTTCGCCGGGATGAGCGTGGTATTCGCCGGATGTATGCTGATGCCGCTGAAAAGTTTCTCCGATTTCAAGATCAGAAATTACATCAACCCGCGTCTGCTCTTTGTCACCATCGTCGCCCTGGGTACGACCGGCTACACCATCTTCGACAGTCAGGCACAGGCGGTGTTGCGGGATGCCGTCTCCGGAGTGAGCAAACCGGTTCTGGCACTTACTTACTACTCCTCCCGGGGAATAATGCTGACCACAGCTCTGTGGACACTGGTACTCTGCTTGAAACAAGAACGGGAAAATTTGAAAACCATCGTCAAAGAGCGCAACTTCACTCCGGTTTTTGCCGGATGTTTTGCCACATTCGCCTATGCGCTGGTGCTGATAGCGATGAATTATGTTTCCAATGTTTCGTTTGTTCAGGTCTTCCGCCAGCTGGGGCTGCTGGTGGGCGTGGCAGGCGGTATAATCATCCTCAAAGAACAGTGTTCTGTCACCAAGATATCGGGAAGTCTGCTAATCGTCAGCGGGCTGGTAATGACGGTTCTGTGAATGCGGAACCGTTTTTTACAACAAAGCTCTGTACTTTTGACTTGATTTAATGCAGTTGTTGCAGTATATTATAAGGATAAAGGTTTAAGTTTTTAGAAACAACAGAAACAAAACAACAGGAGTTTATTATGTCCGGACACAGTAAATGGGCAAACATCAAGCACAAAAAAGAAGCCGCCGATAAGCAGAAGGGAAAGATGTTCTCCCGCGTCGGTAAAGAAATCATGGTCGCCGCCAAGAACGGCGGTGCCGATCCCGCCACCAACCCCGCTCTCCGCGCGGCTCTGACCGCCGCCAAAGCGGTCAATATGCCCAACGCCAACATCGACCGCGCCATCAAAAAAGGTATCGGTGAACTGGGCGATGTGGTCTTTGAAGAGATCATGTACGAAGGTTATGGTGCCGGCGGTGTTGCCGTTATCGTTGACTGCCTGACCGACAACCGCAACCGTTCCATCAGCGAAGTCCGTATGGCGTTTGAACGCAACAACGGAAACCTCGCTGCCTCCGGTGCCGTTTCCCGTATGTTCAAGCGGCAGGCGCACTTCATCATCACCGGTGAATGGGCGGATGAAGAAAAACTTATGGATATCGTTCTCGATGCCGGTGCCAACGACCTCATCGTTGAAGACGGTGAAGCCGAAATCTGGGCTGACCCCGAAAACTTTGAAGCTCTGGTGAAGGTCTTTGAAGAAAAGGGCATCGTCCCCGAAACCGCCGAACAGACCCGTAAACCGGAAATGACCGTCAACATCACCGATGCCAAGGTCGCATCTCAGGTCATCCGCATGATCGAACGTCTGGAAGAGAGCGATGATGTCCAGAACGTCACCGCCAACTACATCATCGACGATTCCATCGCCGATCAGATCGAAGAGTAAGCATTTTCCCGAAAAGGAGCTTTGCGGTCACAATGAACTGGATCGAACGGTCAGAGAGGTATACGCTGCGCGATAACGCCAGCGGATTTGCGGTTTCGTTTGCCGGAATGAAGTTCAAAGACGGTGATCTTTCGGCGATGGCACCCTTGTTCGCCCACGCCGCATCGGAGATGATCGAACTGGAAGCCGGAGCCATCAAAAATCCGGACGAACAGCGAAAAGTCACCCACTTCACTGACCGTATCACCTATCCGCAAAGCAGTGAATTTCAGGAAGTCGAAGATTTTGCTTCCCGCATCCGCGCCGAAGGAAAATTCGATGCCGTGGTGGTCAACGGTATCGGCGGATCCGCTCTGGGCCCGCAGCTGATGCAGTTCGCCATCAACGGTCCGTATTGGAACGAACTTTCCCGCGAACAGCGCAAAAACGGTCTCAAAATCTACTTCCTCGACAACACTGACACCGCGGGTTTCGCCGATCTGCTGGCAGTTATGGTTCCGGAAAAGACTTTGCATCTGGTCGTTTCCAAATCCGGCGGCACGCAGGAGACGCGCAACAACATGATCGCCATGGAGAAGTTCTATGCCGCACGCGGATTGAAGTTCGGAGATCACGCCTGCGCCGTCACCATGCAGGGCAGCATGTTGTACCAACACGCGCAGGAAGCCGGATATCTCAAGATATTCAACATGGCTGATTCCGTCGGCGGCCGCACCAGCGAAACCGCCATCGTCGGACATCTCCCGGCGGCACTGACCGGGGTGGATTTCAAAACCTTCCTCGCCGGTGCCTGCGCCATGGATAAGTGGACAAGGAATATCGACTGCCTCTGCAATCCGGCAATGTTCCTCGCCGCCATGTGGTATATCGCCGGAAACCATCGCGGCGACCGCAATATGGTCATCGTTCCGTACAGCGACCGTCTGGTACTGCTGTCGCGCTATCTCCAGCAGCTCGTTATGGAAAGTCTGGGCAAAGAACTCGACCTTGACGGCAATGTTGTCCATCAGGGCTTGAACGTTTTCGGCAACAAGGGCGGTACCGATGCCCACGCCTTCATCCAACAGCTCAACGACGGCAGAGATGACTTTTTTGCCACCTTTATCGAAGTGCAGAAAGATGCGGTCAAACTGCCGATCGATGGCAACACCGGCATGGGCGATTATCTGCACGGATTCTTTGAAGGTTTGTGCGCCGCACTGCGCAACAAAGGCCGTCAGGTCATCACCATCACCATCCCGCAGATAACCGTCTTTGAACTGGGACAGATCATCGCCCTCTATGAACGCGCGGTGGCGATCTACGCGGAATTTATCCACATCAACGCCTTCCATCAGCCGGGAGTGCAGGCATACAAACTTGCCGCAAAAGATGCACTTGCTCTGCGCGAAAAAGTGCTTGCCGCGATCGGTGCGAATCCGGGATTTTCCGGCAATGCCGCAGCTTTCGCAAAACTTGCCGGATGCGAAGAGGATGCGGTGGAAGTTGCCGGGATACTCAACCGCGCCGCCGTCAACGGGGAATACGTTTCCCGCCAGGATAAGTCCGGAAACTGGGTTTATACCGTCAAGTGAATCTTCTGCTGATAGACAACAGTGACTTTATCTCTCCCGGAACCATCGCGGTTTCCGGGAGGAGATTTCTGCAGTTGCGCGACATCATCAAAGCCGCCCCCGGCGACACCATCCGCACCGGAATGAAAAACGGGATGCTGGGCATTTCCACCATAACAGCAATGGAGGAGGAACGTGCCATCTTGCAGCCGGAGCTGAACACGCCTCCCCCGCCGCCGTCACCGGTAACGCTGGTGTGTGCGCTCCAGCGGCCGCCGACATTCAAAAAGATCCTCCACGGCGCGTTGACCATGGGCGTAAAAAAGATACACTTCATTCACGCCGCCAAGGTGGAAAAAAGTTACTGGCAATCCAGCGTTCTCCGGGAAAACGAACTCGACCACGAAATACGCCTTGCCCTCGAACAGTGCGGCGACACGGTTTACCCGGATTTTGAGTATCACACCAAATTCAAACCGTTTGTTGAAGATATCCTGCCGCAACTGGTGAAAGATTCCGCACTGGCACTCTTCGGACATCCCCGGGCGCAAACCCCGCTGCCGCCGCCGCCGCCGGGAAAGATCATCGTCGCCGCCGGGCCGGAGGGCGGGTTTACTGATTACGAAAACATGATGCTGGAAAATGCCGGCATGACCCCGGTAACTCTGGGACAGCGGGTACTGCGCAGTGAATACGCGGTGACGGCATTACTGGCGAAATTATCCTGATGTGTTCAGAAAAGTTAAAAACATTCCTGACGGAAAAAAACATCACTCCGACCGGGATAAGAAAATTTTTCTCACTGCGGCTGACCGTATTCATCGCCACGCTGACATTGAGCTGGCTTTTCCGTTTCACCGCCGATGTCTGGGCGTTTGACAACAGTTGTTTCCGGGGGATGGCAGCAGTCGGAGAAGTTTTATCTGCCGGGAAAAATTACCTTGCCCTGCTTCAAAGTTGGATATTGTGGTGCGGGATTTATGCCCTGGGGTGCTGGACACTTCCGGAAAAGGTGAACAATGTACTGCTTGCCGTGTTTGTCGCCGCAGAAGTTTTACTGAGCGTGACCGATTGCTTCATGGTAGTACGCTACTCCTGCCCGATGAAAGATATGATCGTCATACTCCGCGCCACCGATCAGCAGGAGATACGGGAATATTTTTCGGCGATGTTCGGTCAGGGAAATGCGGCAGTCCCATTGTTGTTATCACTGCTGGTATTGATTGTTTCAGGCGGGGTATTTTATCTTCTGCACAAGTTGAAAACCGCTCCGGAGCGCGCCGTTTCAGCGGTGATATTCTTTTTCTGTGCCGCACTGACACTGTTTTTCCCCGGAGAAAGCACCCTGCGCGACCATCCGGACCCGCTCTGGAGTTTCGCGGTAAATTTCAACACCCGCGACCACTTTCTCACCATGGCGGCGCGTACCACAGCATCTCCGGTACTGCCGCCGGAAGTGAAAGATATTTTAACCGGAAATGCAACACCGGTTTACGGTATCGTGATCGCCGGAGAATCGGACAGTCGCGCCCGCCATTCTCTTTACGGTCACAACAAAGATACGGACATCTTTCTCCGGAAATCACGCGCCAGCGGTATGATCTGTTTCACCGATACGATCAGTGCAACGGCATCCACCATGCACTCCATATATTTTATGTTCACCAACGCGCGGATATTGAACAAATACGCCGCGCCGGATTACGGCATTTGCGAATATATCCGTCATGCCGGAGGTACTGTATCGCTCCATGATATGCAGCGTTCCCACGGGGCATGGTCAAGCATGATGGCACTGCTGTTTGCCAACGCCGACCGCAAGCGAGCCTACTCCGATGATGGGAAAAACCATTTTGACGGCGAACTGCTGGTTCCCGTTTGTAATGAGATCACCGCCGCCGGTGACCGGCAGGCGCAACTGCTCGTGCTTCATTTGATGGGCAGCCATTATGACCAGAACTTCCGGGTGCCGGAAGCGTGGAAGCAGGAACACGCCAAATTTCTGACCGGTATGGATGCCTATGATCGCAGTATCGTCTACACCGGCTTTATTCTCTCCCGCATCCATGCGGCAACGGAAAAGATCACCCGACCGGCATTTGTACTTTACATTCCCGACCACAGTGAAGAACCACTTTCGCGCCGTTCCATGACCACCCCGGAGGCGGTATACTATGAGATCCCGATGCTGTTGTACTTCAACGCGGCGTACCGGAAACAGTTTCCCCAAACGGTCGCTCTTGCCCGGAAAGCGGCGGCAAAACCGTTTCAAACCGACCTTTCTCTGCCGCTTATCGCCCGGTTGATGCAGATACCGGAACAGATGATCGCCGCAGAAGATGATCTCCTGTCACCGGCATACCGCCCGCCGCGCCGGAAAGTTGCCTGGGGCGAAGAAGATTACATTCCATTCCCGCCGATTGCAGAACGGCGTTATTTTCACCGTATCAACAAAATACCTGCGGAATAAGCAGCCGGTTGGAACTGTTTTCAACGGCAAAAAGAACGGGCTGCTGCTCACCTTTTTTCAGGTTTCACAACAGCCCGCTGTAATTCGCAAATTCCCCCGGAGAAGTTGCACTCTCCGGGGAATCGTTGTGCAGAATTATTTGTCGAAAGCGTGTCCGGCAGAACCCAGAACTTCTTTGTTCTTGCGGATGTACAGCTCTTTCAAGCTGGTACGGGCAGGACCGAGATATTTGCGCGGATCGAATTCTTCCGGCTTTTCCGCAAAGACTTTGCGGATGGCAGCGGTCATGGCAAGACGGCCGTCAGAGTCGATGTTGATCTTGCAGACAGCACTCTTGGCAGCAGCGCGGAGCTGATCTTCACCGATACCGATGGCATCTTTCAGCTTACCGCCGTTTTCGTTGATGATCTTGACCAGATCCTGGGGAACGCTGGAAGAACCATGGAGAACGATGGGGAATCCGGGGATGCGCTTTTCGATTTCAGCGAGGATGTCCAGACGGATCTTCGGATCGTCGCCGGGCTTGAACTTGTAAGCACCGTGGCTGGTACCGATGGCGATGGCAAGAGAATCCAC
>JAFVZN010000071.1 GCA_017508135.1 Lentisphaeria bacterium
AACGGTGTCAAACAGTACAATATTCAAGTTGCTTCCGATGCCAATTTCAATTCTGTGATCGGTTCTTTCACCGCCACAGACAACTCATACGACTTTTCTTCCTTCGCCGATGGCAATTACTTCATCCGCATTCAGGCAGAGGACTACACCGGCAACAAAGGCGATTGGAGCAATGTCGAAAATCTTTTGATCGACAACAATGCCCCCACCAAACCGGCAAATGTCACCGGAAAAGTCTCCCTTGATTCCATCACGGTAAACTGGTCGCCGGCAAGCGATTCCGGCAGCGGAC
Source organism: Lentisphaeria bacterium (assembly GCA_017508135.1). GTDB lineage: Bacteria > Verrucomicrobiota > Lentisphaeria > Victivallales > Victivallaceae > UBA1784. The sequence continues at coordinate 293 of JAFVZN010000071.1, forward strand.
TCAAAGAGTACAAAATTGAATTTTCCACCTCTTCCACCTTCTCAAGCATCACTCATTCGGCAACTCTTTCCGGCACAAGCTATACCGCAAGTGACCTTGCCGATGGAACCTATTATTTCCGGGTGTCGGCGGTGGACAATGTGAACAATGTCAGCGCATGGAGTACCGTTTCCAGCGTGATCGTGGATACCACTGCCCCTCAAGCGGCTTCAAATGTGAAAGCAACACAAAATTCCGGAATCGTCACTTTAAGCTGGGATGCCGCCAGTGATGCCGGAGTCGGAGTCAAAGAGTACATCGTCGAGTATTCCACCGACAACAGTTTCAGCAGTATCGCCGGAACCAGAACTGTCTCCGGAACCTCATGTTCCATCAACGGTCTTGCCGATGGAAATTACTGTTTCCGGGTGCGGGCAGTCGATAAAAACGGCAACGCCGCTTTATGGAGCAACACCGCAACGGTGATTGTCGACAGCGTTCCGCCCGCCAAACCGACTGCAACCGCCGATATCACTGCTGAAACAGAAGATGCGGTAACGATTACCGCCACATTCAGCAAAGATTCTGTTGTTAAACAGTACAGTTTGGATAACAAAACTTGGCAAACCTATACCGATGGCGTGGTTATGGAAAGCAATGGCTTCGTATATTTCCGCAGCTTTGATGCTGCCGGAAACGTTTCTCAGACCGCCGTTTATGAGGTGAATAACATCATTGCTGTCCCGGATGTCATTGATGATGATCTTGATAACAACGGCTTGGCGGATGTGGTTCTGGTTCACACCAAACAGGGGTATTCCGGAGCGTGGCTTACCACCGGAACAACTTCGGTTATCAAGTGGGGCAGTCTTTCAAATGTCAACGCGGGAACGGAAATTCTCGGTACCGGAACTCTTTACGGAAGTGAAAACGACGGTCAGGATATTTTCTTTGCCGACAGCAAATCCGTCGGAGCCTGGAATGTCGTTGACGGCAAAGTTACCGGATATAAGTCAGTTATGAGTATAAACTCCACCACCAACGTCCTCGGACTCGGTGACTTCAACGGTGACGGCGCGACGGATATCCTCCTGCGCTCGACTAATGGCGATTTGGGATACTACAACACTGACGGAACCGGATTCACTTATCTCAAAGGATTGGGTAAAGAGTGGACTGTTGCCGCCATCGGCGACCTCAACGGTGACGGCTTGGATGATACCGTCCTCCGTCACGATGCCGGATTTGCCGGAACATTCCTCACTCAGGAAAATGGAACCGTCAAATGGGCAAGTCTTGATACCCTGAAAAGTGATATGACTATCGTCGGAACGGGTGACTTCAACGGTGACGGCGTGGATGACGTTCTCCTTCAGAACAAATCCAACGGCTGGGTCGGAGCTTGGCTCGTTGAAGACGGTCGTGTTGATTCCTTCATTGGTCTATGCAACAACAAAAACACCATTGAACAGATCGCGGACTTCAACGGTGACGGGATCGACGACCTCCGCATCCGTGCCGGAGCAGATATCGGTGTTCTCTACGTCAACGGCGCAGACGATACCACATGGCAATACTTCAAGAGTGTCGGAACTGAGTGGGATACCTCCTTTTCCGCCCTCGCGTAATTATTTATAAAAGCAAACGTGCCGTACTCCGGTTTTCAGAGTGCGGCACGTTTTGTATATTGCGTAAATTATTTCACAATATAGGCTTTTCCGCCGTTGCGGGCAGATTTGTGGATCGCAAAGCAGGCGCGCAGATTGCGCAGTCCGTCTTCCGCATTCAGTGGTTTGCCGTCGATGATCGACTGAGCGTGAAGCTGGATGATCTGCTGGTAGATGTTGGGGAACTTACGCGGACGCAGAGGTTTGATTCCTTCGCTGTTTTCCATTTCCAGACGGATGGCGTAAGGCTCATCTTTGTAACCGGAAAGCTGGAACATTGTTCCATAACCGCGCAGAACTGCGGCATCACCGTAAATCTCATAGCCGAGGTTGGAAAGGGTTCCGACCAGACCGCCGCGGTTTTCGCAGAACGCAACTTTGAAAGAACCGGTCTGGCCGTTTTCAAGAGTAAAGCGGATATATGCGCCGTCTTCAGCTTTGATATTCATGGTTTTCGGCAGATAAACCGCCTGAACCTGTTTGATCTTGCTGTCAAACATGAACTCCGCCATGTAGATACAGTGTGACGCAACGTCTCCGATGGGACCGCCCATTTCATCAACGTTGTTGCAGCGCCATGATGCCGCTTCCGCAGGATCCGCACCAAAGAGAAACTCCATGTGGAAGCAGCTGTCACCGATATTGCCCAGTTTTCCGTTTGCAACATATTTGCGGGCAAGCTGGTTGAAGGCATTATAGACCATCATGTGATCAACTGTCAGACTCAGATGTTTTTTCGCCGCAACTTTGACCATTTCCGCTCCGTCGGCAACGCTGGTCGCCAACGGCTTCTCACTCATGACGTGTTTGCCGGCATTCATCGCTTTGATCGCGATAGGGGCATGACTCATGTTGTTGGTGGCGATATAGACGGCATCGATTTCCGGATCCTCGAAAATTTCATCCATATCCTTGTACCACTTCAGATTGAGTGCTTTGGCAGCAGATTCGCGGGCAGGGTTCATATCGGTGGCACCGACCAGTTCCGCATTGGGCAGACCGTTGAAGCGGGTAAGGTCGCAGCCGAAACCTTCTTTGGCGATACGGTTTTCCGCGATTCCGCCGAAACCGATGATAGCATATTTGACTTTTTTCATTTTCTGTACCTTTGTAATGTTGATTATTTCATGTAGGCATCAGCAACTTTCTTGAACGCATCGATCATTGCCTGAGTGTGTGCTTCAGTGTAGACCGGATGGGTGAAGAAGCTGATTGTGCGGTCGGTCATCCAGTTCGCCATTTTGCAGTTGAACTTGGAGTAGTCGATCTGGCGGGCTTTGGGATCGTTGAAGGGATACTTCGCAGTTCCGAAACCGTTGCGGTCAGTATAAGCCTGTTCCTTGTACATTTCCGGCCAGAGAACACTGTAAACAGGAACACCTTCAGCGGCAACAGCTTTGATGAAGTCGGCAGTGGAAACAGTGAGTTTATCAGTGTCAAGCACAAACGGTGCCCACCAGAAGGAGTTCTGACGTTCTTCGGTATCGACCGGGCAGTATTTGATCAGCGGATGATCTTTGAGCTGGGCGATCAGCATTTTTCCGTTGCGGATACGGGCAGGCAGGTTCCAAGTGTCGAAACGTTCAAGTTCGCACAGACCGATCTGGCTCTGCATTTCCGTCATGCGGAAGTTGAAACCGACGCGGCGGTGGATATACAGCTGTTTACCTTCCATTTCCAGCAAATTAAGTTTGGCTTTGACATCGTAGCCATGGTCGCGGAAGGAGCGGCATTCCCATGCAAGATCATCGTCATTGGTGACGACCATACCGCCTTCACCGCCGGTGGTGAAGTGTTTGCTCTGGCAGAAGCTGAAGCATCCGACATTACCGATGGTACCGGCTTTTTTGCCTTTGTAGACACCGCCGAAGCACTGGGCACAGTCTTCCACAACATAGAGATTGTGTTTCTTGGCGATTGCCATGATCGGATCCATATCCGCAACCATTCCGTA
>JAFVZN010000072.1 GCA_017508135.1 Lentisphaeria bacterium
CCCCACCAACTACCCTGGTCGCCGTCAGGCGACACATACTCCAGCACAGCTTGTAGGCGGTGATATCGCAAAGCCGGGCGGGTTTTGCAAGCGAGAAGCGAGGGGAGTGGACTTGCGTCCTCGACCCTCGCGGCGAGCGCAGCAAGGCGCGCTCCGGCAAAGCGAGATCACCGCCACTCACTACCGCGGCGAGCGCAGCAAGCGCGCTCCGGCAAAGCGAGATCACCGCCACACCAACTTATCCGCCGCCCCCTATAATACTAAGGTTTCCCATGTGTGCTCAAGTTTGTTGATTGCGCCCTTTATCGTGGATTTGACCTCCGGAGCGAAGAGGGCGATGCGGCACTCTTCCAACAAAAGATAGAAGTTGTACAAACCGTCAGAATCGGTAAGTTCCCCCACCGTATCCCATGCCGCATAAAATTTATCCAGATACTCTTCAAGGATTTCTCCTTTCTGCGCATCGCGCGCCGGAGCGTTTATCATGCGTTCCGTCCTCAGTTTCAATGCCCGCAAATAACGGGGGTAATCAGTGACGACTGCCGGACGGCGCAGGAATCCCGGGGAAAAGAGCAAGTCCAGATGTTCCGTTATGCGTTCTGCTCCGCCTCCCCGGATACGGCGTGCCGCCGCCCGGATAGCGGTATAGTCTGCGGTGTACTTTTCCAGCGTGGCGCACAACTCCTGCAAAGACGCTGCCCAATCCATCTCCATTATGCGGGAGACATTTTCAAACATTTCACCGGAACGGACTTCCCAGAGGTCGATACCGGCGGATGCGGCGAGAGAAGCGTAAAGTAGTTCGGTTTCAAATTCGGATTGATTTGAACCATAGACCAGTGACATCTTTAGTTCGTTGGAGAGTTTCAAACTGCGCTTGAGAAATTTCATCTGCTGAGAGTGTGAGAGCATATAAAGTTTCATCACACCGCGCCGGTGCCGGCGGCGGGCTTCTGCCGGTTTGAGGTAAAGCTGTTTGGCAACGTGGTCACCGTCCACCGTCAATGCCGGGTAACTTATCCTTCCGGAACGGGGCGGGATTTCCACCTGTTCCGGAATGATACCGGCATCGGCGGGCCAGTCGGTCAGTTTTTCGGCGATATGAGTTGCGGCTCCGGGCAGAGCTGCTGAAAGTTTGGAGTTGCGCACCATTCTGCCGGGAAGGGTGGTGGTACGTTCTTTGAGGCGGCCGTCTTCGTTCAGTATACCGAGTTTCAGCTTGAGATATTCCGGAACCTTTTCCGTATTGAAGCTGCGCGGCGCGATCGTTATGTCGCAGTCATAGAGCAGAAATTCTGCCATCGCTTCGTCCGGGGGAAGCTGGCGGGCGGAAATGTCGTTTTTGAGATAGTTTGCAAAACGCTGAGCCGCTCCGGGGATGCCTCCGTCGAACTTCCGGCGCAGTTCTTTGGGGAGCGAGCGCAGCAGAGCTTCGGCAAAGTCGGCATAATAACCGGGGATCGGGTAATCCAGCACCCGGTCCGGGAGCAGATTGAGCATCGACTCTTTGACCAGAAGGGTGACCCCGTCTGCCGGATCCCCCGGTTCAAAGAGGTAGGACAATTTGAACTTTACCCGGTCAAATTCAAGGTGTCCCGGAAAGTCATTGAAGTCAAAATCGACATATTGTTCCAGCATCAAGTCGGACATTTCCAGTTTAAGAGCTTCGGGGTTCACCTTCATAAATTCTTTCAAACTTTTGACGGAATTTACTCCCGGAGGAATGTTTTCCAGAAAAAAGTTTTCTGCCGCCGCACTGTCGTAGAGCTGACCCGGGCGGCGCATCCTCAGTTCCAGAGCTTGAAGCCGGGTGTAAAGGTCGTGGAAATTTCCCATCGCAGTTCCGGGGATGGAAACGGCACCCTGCAAAATGCCTTCGCGGATAAAAAGTTCCCTTGCCGCTTGCGGATTGCATCTGCCGAAATCGACCTTTCTTCCGGCGTGGACGGTCAGACCGCCTAAGACCACCTTTTCCCGGGCGCGGACAAAACCGCTGGAAATGTCGTAATGTTCGGAGTCGTAAACTTTACTGCAAAGGTGGTCGGCACAGCGTTCCACTGCGCGCGGGTCGATCTCTGCAACGGTTCTGCCGAAAACGCGGCTGGTTTCCACCAGATGGAAACAGATGATCCATTCCGGAAGTTTTTTCTTTTTACCGGCAAGACCGCTTCCGGGGAAGATATAAAATTTCTTGCCGTCCGTGCCGCGATATATACGTTCCTCTTTGTCCAGAATCGCGATGTTGCGGGGAATGCCGCTTAAAAGAGCATCGTGGATGTGTTCGCAGGGGAGGGTGTCGACACAGGAGAACTTTTCCCGGTAACGGATGGCATCGGCAAGTTCAGTCACCAGATTGCGCCACTCGCGGACACGTTTGAGGTTGAGAAAGTTCTGCTGACAGAAACGGCGCAAGATAGAGTTGCTTTCGCACTGGATAAAGGCGTTCCATAAGTTCAAAAGAGCGATAAAATCACTGCGTTCATCTTTCCAGCGGCGGTGAGCTTCGTCGGCTGCCTGCTGTTTTTCCGCCGGACGTTCCCGGACATCGCCGACGGTGAGACCGGCGGTCAGAACCAGCAGCTGAGGAACGACTTTGAGGGAACTTGAGGCAAGAAGCATCCGACCGAGAGCCGGGTCCAGAGGCAAACGCGCCAGCATTTTTCCGTCCGGGGTGAGACGGTGATTGCTGTCGAAGGCTTTCAGGTCGCACAAAGTGCGGATGCCTTCGCGGATACTGTTGCTTCTGGGCGGATCGATAAAGGGAAAACGGTAGATGTCCGGCATCTTCAGTGCCGCCATTTGAAGCAGGATACCGGTGAGGGAACTGCGCTTTATTTCCGGATCGGTATAGGGGGCAAAACGTTCATAGTCATATTCGGAATAAAGGTGGACACAAATGCCGTCTGCGGTTCGGCCGCAGCGTCCGCGCCGCTGTCTTACGGAGGCCTGAGAGATCATTTCGATCTGAAGTTCCTGAATGCGGGTGCGGGGATTGTAACGGCTTATCCGTGCCAGACCGGAATCGATACAGAATTTTACATCGGGTATGGTGAGACTGGTTTCTGCGACGTTGGTGCTGAGGATGATCCGGCGCAGGGAGCTTTTCTGAAAAACTTTCTGCTGATCGGCATTGCTCAAACGGGCATAAAGCGGCAGGACTTCGGTGTTGCGGTAGTTGCGGCCGGAGAGCATATCGGTACACTCGCGGATCTCCCGTTCTCCGGGGAGAAACACCAGAATGTTGCCGCGGCGGTCAAATTCAGAGAGGAGTTCCACGGCGCGGGCAACGTGTTCCGGAAGTTCTTCATCGGTTTCCGGAGGGAGGAAAATATCCTCCACCGGAAAGGTACGCCCTTCGACCTCCACCACCGGTGCGCCGGGGAAAAATTCAGTAAAACGTTCAACATCCAAAGTTGCAGAGGAGATGGCGACTTTCAAATCCCGGCGTTTGCGGAGGAGGTTTTTCAGGAGACCGAGAAGAAAGTCGATGTTCAAAGTGCGTTCATGGGCTTCGTCAATGATGATGGTGTCATACTGGCGGAGCAGGGGATCGTCGCGGAACTCAGCCAGCAGAATACCGTCAGTCATGAATTTCAGAACCGTTCCGGCGGAAGTCTTGTCTTCAAAGCGGACCTGACTGCCGACACCATCGCCGTAACTGCACTTCAATTCGGTTGCCAGCCGCCGTGCCATGGCGGTTGCGGCGATACGGCGGGGCTGGGTACAGCCGATACGGCCTTTGATGCCACGTCCGAGTTCGAGGGCGACTTTGGGGAGCTGGGTGGTTTTACCGGAACCGGTGGCACCGCCGAGAATGATCAGTTGATGCTGCTGCCAGAGCCGGCGGATTTCGGCAGTTTTTGCTGAGATCGGCAAGTGTGACGGGTATTCGATGACAAAATTTTCCACGGAAGATTTTCTGGCATCGCGGAATGTGGAGAAATTGTCATTCATGGCGGAACTCCGGTAATCAGGGCAAAAAAAATGGAGCGAGTGACCGGATTCGAACCGGCGACAGTCACGTTGGCAACGTGATACTCTACCAGCTGAGTTACACTCGCTCATGGAACAGTGTTTAATATACCATTGCTTGTATACTTTGTCAAGGTGAAAATAAAAAATTTTTTGAAAAAAGTCATCGTTGGGCTGGCGCACTGCCAGTCGCCATTTGGAGCGGGGGGCTGTTGGAGTGAGCGGCTATGCCGATGGGAGGGGCTGTCGCACTGCGGAGTTCCTTTTGGAGCGGGAGTTCGGTTCAGAGCAATGGTCGCTGGCTTGATGTGGGGGCTCCTCGCCCCCACGCCC
>JAFVZN010000073.1 GCA_017508135.1 Lentisphaeria bacterium
GCCGTCAGGCGACACACACTCCAGCCCACTCCGCACACACCGAACAACGCCGTCAGGCGTTCATAAGCCGCGCAAGCGGCGCACATCACCACTACCCTGGTCGCCGCAGGCGACACACAGCCAGAGAGTTCATAGGCGGTGATATCGCACAGCCGGGCGGGTTTTGCAAGCGAGAAGCGAGGGGAGTGGACTTGCGTCCTCGACCCTCGCGGCGAGCGCAGCAAGGCGCGCTCCGGCAAAGCGAGATCAACGCCACTCCATCCGCAGCAAGGCGCGCTCCGGCAAAGCGAGATCAACGCCCCTCCAAAAAAATCACTTCTTCCGGAAGACTATTCGGCCTTTTGTGAGGTCGTAGGGGGACATTTCCAAAGTGACGTTGTCACCGGGGAGGATGCGGATGAAGTTCATGCGCATCTTGCCGGAAATGTGGGCGTTGACCACATGACCGGTTTGGATTTCCACTCTGAACATGGTGTTGGGAAGCAATTCCTTGACCACGCCTTCTACTCTGATTACATCGTCTTTTGCCACGTTAATATCTCCGGTTCGTTTTCGGTTATCAAAATCATGTGCTCAAAATGGGCACTCCATGCTCCATCGCGGGTCCTGACGGTCCACTTGTCTTTACGGTCAACTTTTACACTTTCCGTACCGAGGTTCAGCATCGGTTCAATACACAATACCATACCCGGTTCAAGGCGCGGACCGCGTCCGGTTCCGGTGTAGTTGGGGATTTGCGGCGGTTCGTGAAGCTGGATGCCGCAGCCGTGGCCGACAAAATCGCGGACGATAGCGAGTTTGTGGCGGCGGGCGCATTTTTCCACCGCGGCACTGATATCGTGGATAAAGGCACCGCAGCGGGCGGCGGCTATACCTTCCATCAGGGCGTTTCTGGTTCCGTCCAGCAGCCGTTTGATATCGGCGGGCTGTTCGTGGAAGCCGAACGTCAGGGCTGTATCCGCCAGTGCGCCGTCGAGTTTGATCCCGAGGTCAATGCTGACGATGTCATCTTCTTTGAGAACAACATCATCTCTGCCGATACCGTGAATGACTTCATCGTTCACGGAAATGCAGATATTGCCGGGGAAACCACCGTAATTTTTGAATGCACTGCTGCCGCCGGTGCGGGTGATGAGTTCGCCCGCGAGGCGGTCAACTTCGAAAGTGGTCATCCCGGGGCGGGTCAACGCCGCAAGTTCATCCCGCACATTGGCGGTGATGATCGCGGCGCGCCGTATCCGTGAAATCTCTTCCGGAGTATGGATTATCCGGGCAGGAGGCATAGCTGATTACTCCAGAATACCGGCAAGTTCAGCCGCGATGGCATCTTTGTCGGTGTTCTTGCAGGTGTAGAGCAGACCGCGTTTTTCGTAGTAGTCGATCAGCGGCTGGGTCTGCTGATGGAAAACGGAAAGACGGTTCTGGGCGGTTTCGAGGGAGTCGTCGGCGCGCTGGAAGAGTTCACTGCCGCACTTGTCGCAGATACCGGCGACTTTGGGGGGCATGAAACGCTTGTTGTAGATGGCATCGCAGCCGCGGCAGTTCAGACGGGCGGTCAGGCGTTCGAGCAGTTCAGCATCTTCGACTTTGAGGTAGACGGCGCAGTCGATTCTGGTTCCGAGTTCAGCAAGCACGGCATCCAGACGGTCGGCCTGGGGGATGGTGCGCGGGAAACCGTCGAGGATGAAGCCGTTGGCGCAATCGGGTTCGGCGAGGCGGGTTTTGACCATGGCGCAAACGAGTTCGTCCGGAACGAGTTTGCCCGCTTTCATGATGACGGCGGCTTCTTTACCGGCGGGGGTGCCTTTGGCAACTTCCGCGCGGAGGATGTCGCCGGTGGAGATGTGGGCGACGCCGTACTTGGCGATCATGATGTTGGAGATGGTTCCTTTACCGGCGCCGGGGGCACCGAGGAAGATGAGGTTTTTCTTGGTCAACATGTTTTGAATCCTTTCCAAAAATTTCTTATATGGACTTTGTGATAAAATCGATCAATTCAGCATCTTTTACTTCGACCTGACTGCCGTCTGCCATGTTTTTGACGATGGCGGTACCGGAGGCAAGTTCATTTTCGCCGCGGAGGACGGCGAGTTTCGCGCCGGAACGGTTCGCTCCGCGCATCTGGGCTTTGAAGGAACGCTCTTCCAGTTCCATTTCAACGCGCAAACCATGTCGGCGCAACGCGGATGCGACACCCATGTTAGCAAGGCGGGCAGGACTGCCGAGACCGATCAGATAAACTGCGGTCTGCGGGGATTCCGGCGGGGGAAGCCGGAGCGCATCGCGCACTAAAAGCAGACGTTCGCAGCCGGTGGCAAAACCGACACCGGGGAGCGGGCGTTTTTCGCCGGGGAGGAAGAGTTCGTAACGGCCGCCGCCGGCGATGGCGATCTGTTCGCCAAGTCCGGAGTGGACAACTTCAAAGACGGTGTGGACGTAATAATCCAGACCGCGCACCAGACGGCTGTTCACCTTGTAGGGAACGTTGAGCAGATCGAGGGCAGCTTTGACTTCGGCGAAGTAGGCTTTGGAAGCATCGGTGAAGCTCTCAACATAATCGGGGGCATCGGCGATGATCTTTCCGCACTCTTCCTGTTTGCAGTCGAGAATGCGCCAGATGTTGCGTTCAAAACGGGTGCGGCAATCCGGACACATTTTGTCCAGATGCTTTGAGAAATATTCGCGCAGCAGTTTTTCCGCAGGAACACGGTCTTCGGCAACGCCGCGGGTGTTGATGATGAATGTGGCATCTTTTATGCCGATGGCACAGAGGTAATTATGGAGCATGGCGATACATTCGGCATCGATCAGGGGGGCGCAGCGGCCGACATTTTCAACGCCGATCTGGTGGAACTGTCTGCGCCGTCCGGCGGAGGGACGTTCTCCCCGGAACATGGGACCGTAATAAAATACCCGCTGTTCCGTGCCGTTGGCGACGTCGGTGTTGCTCAGTGCGCGCATGACACCGGCAGTACCTTCCGGGCGCAGAGTCAAACTGCGGCCGCCGCGGTCATTGAAGGTGTACATCTCTTTCTGGACGACTTCAGTTTCGCCGCCGAGTCCGCGCTGAAAAACTTCGGTGTACTCAAAGATGGGAGTACGCAGTTCGCCGTAACCGTAACTGGAAAAAATCTTCGCCGCCGTGGATTCAAGAAAACGCCATGATCGGGCATCGTTCTCAAAAATATCAGCGGTACCGGGGGGCGGAGTGAAAGCTGCCATGTGGATATATCTCCATGTTTTGAGCCAATTCAAATTGTCTCTTTTTCAATTCAAAACAGAACGCCCGACGAAAGATTTTTTTCGTCAGGCGCATGGTTCTCTTGAACTCCTTGAAGCTCCGGAGATATTACCGGAAATCGGCGGGATTGAGCTTTTCGACCGCCTCTTTGAGTTCTTTACCGGCACGGAATTTAACGACCGCGCGTTCCGGAATGATGACTTCGTTTTTGGTGTTGCGGGGGTTGCGGCCCTTGCGGCTCTTGCGGATCTTGATTTCAAAAACACCGAAGTTGCGCAATTCGATATCACGACCCTCTACCAGTTCCTGAGCGATATTATCCAAAGTCATCTGGACGATAGCGGCAACGTCACTCTGAATGATTCCGGTTTCTTTTGCAATTTTGACAACAAGGTCACGTTTCGTCATTTTTTTACCCTTCCTTTATGAATGAAAATTTCAGCATTGAAAAACAACATCTCTATAATATGCCACACAAAGTGCATTCTGTCAATGGTAAAATATAAATAATTTTGGTGGAAATCCTGTTTTTTTTAGTCAAAATGCAAATTTACATCTTTTTCCCCCTTGCATATAACGGAAAAGAGGACTATATTTTGACTGAAGTCATAAATCATCAACACCGTCGGGGAGGAGCGAAAGTAAATGAAAGCAAACAATACGCCGGATAATAACGCGCTCTTGCTGGGCATGGGATTTGATAATACCGATGGTCAGCGGAGGATCACCAAAGGCGACAACTTCTGTCTGGTCGGCGGCAGCGAGGAAACGCATGAACGGATGACTGAGACGACCATCAAATTCAATGAAAAACTCGCCCGGAAAGGCAAGCATCTTTCGGAACTTTCCCGGGAGGAGTTTATGGATATGATGCGCGACGCCTCCGGCAAGTGAGCGTTTCGCGGAGGCGCGCGCAGAGCAGGATCACAATTTGATGGCGGTTATCAGTGCAAGCACACCGCTGGCAATGAGAAGTATCGCCAGAAGCCAGGTCGCCGCCAGAAGTCCGGCAAAGGGCATCATCACAAAGAATATCCCGCACAGCACGGAAAGAATACCGTTCAGCAGCGTGAAAAAGGTGTGACGGCTCTTTTTACGCAAAAAGAGATACTGCATCCCGGAGAGCAGCTGCCATATTCCGAGCAGCAGCACCCACACCATATCCATCAGTACCGGAGAAACCAGCGAAAATATTCCCAGCATCAGCATCAATACTGAGTTGATTATCATGACTCCCCGGTCATCGTCGCCGGGAGTGGAGATCGCCGCCGCCAGCATCATGCCGCCGTCAACGAGGATTATCGCGCCGATGATAATGGTCATCCACCACAACGTCGCAAGCGGAGCAAAAAGCATACAGCATCCGGTTATCAGCATAACCGCCGCCCGGAAAAAAAGCATGCTTCTGGACATTTTCAAAATCGAATTGACCTGATCCTGGATAGTGTTCATAAAAAAACTCCTTTCAAAAAAATTTCTCTCTCTGCCGACCAATATAAGCGGTTTTGAGAAAAAATCATCCTTTATCCGGGATTTTTTTACAGAAGCGGTACTGTTGTTCAGAAACCGGAATTTTTTACAAATTCAAGGATGTCCTGCCAATTCTCCGGAGTAAAGCTGTGTTCCCCGATACGCCGGAAGTAGTGGACGTCGGCGTTACCGGCAGCTTTGCCGCCTTCGGGGAAGGCAATGTCTTCATCCCATGCGGACTTGCCGTAAAATTCCCACGCTTTGGAGGCGGCTTTGGTCGCCAGAAATTCACCTTTCGGGTCGGCGTAAGCATCGTTGGTCGCGCTCGCCACCAGCATTTTGCGCGGCGCGATACACGCCATCATCTGCTGCTGGTCAAAGGGGATTTCCGTGTCGCGGCACACATATTGGAAGAAGCCGGGAACAAACCAGTAGGTGCGCCAGTTTTCCAGCCACTCCATATTTTCTCCGAAGTAGCGGCGGGTCATCTTTGCGCCGCCGGTGCCGGAACAAATGGAGATGGAAAGTTTGATGCGCTCATCGTTCGCTCCCGCCCACAACGCAACTTTTCCCAATCTGGACAATCCGGCGACCGCGATCCTTTCAGCATCGATCTCCGGCAGTTGCGTCAATACATCCAACGCCCGGGAAACACCCCAGCTCCACGCACTGATGGCGGCAGATTTGCGCTGAGGAGAGTTGTATTCCTCTTCGGAATAGAACATCGGCATGATGCTCTCCGCGTACCCCTCCGGGTGGTCGGGGAAGATGTCGAAGTAACAGATCGTGGCGGAAGCAAAACCGGCTTTGAGAACGGTTTCATACTCCCATTGGAACGCTTTGATGCCGCGTTCGGATTCCGATGCCCTGCCGTCGCTGAGCCACGCGTAGGGGGATTTTGTGTAGGGAGTAAAGGGGAAGAAAGTGACTTCCGGGTCAAAGGTCGTGGTGTGGTTGCCTTTGAAGTTCAACGTAAAAAAGCAGGGAACTTTTCCCTTTGCCTGAGCCGGAGTGTAGAGCAACAGATGAAAGATCCTTGTAATGCCGTTGTGACGACAGGTGATGTCGATCTCCTTACGGATGGCAAGACCGTCGAAGGCACTGCCTTCACTGCGGAGAGAGAAACTGAGTTCATCACAGCAGGGAGGGATCTCTCCATACATCTCGCGGGCGAAAGTTGCCAGGATCTCCTTTCTCACGGCGGCGGGGTCGCAGCCGGGGCCAAAGGGGAGTTCCACCGGAGTATACGGCGGCACGTCCTCTTCAAACAAATTCATCCGGTCGGCTTTTTCCTGCATATACTGCGGAAGATTCTGTTCCGCAAACTGTTTGATTTTTTTTCTCATTTTTCTGCTCTCAAAAATTTAATTGGATTGAAGTTTGCTCTTTCAGGTCAAACGGAATGGTTCTGGTTTCATTGGCAGTGCGGATGGTGAGCGCACCCTGACCGGTTCCGCTGACAGTGAGAGTGTCGCCGGAATTGATGTCGATATGGAAGTTGAAACCAACTTCGATGACCTTTTCCCTGACGATGGTGAAGATACGCGGTTCCCGTTCGGCAACGGAGGTCTCAAAGCTGAACTCCGGAGTGGTGACCGTGACCTGCTTGCAGTTTCCTTCACTGCTCCAGTCGGTGTTGAGCAGCATCAAACGGCGGACATCTCCGCTTTCGGCGTGCATATTCCAGAAAACTTCCCCGGATGGGTCGGAAACGTAACATTCCGGAAGATTTTCTCCGGCAAGGCGCGCGATAAGTGAAGCCATGACCTTTTGCAGTTTCTCATGTCCGGCGTAGGCGTATGCGGTCAATGTGTAGACCGTACCTTTGCCGCAGCGGAAGCGGGTGACCAGCGGAAGATTGCTGTCGGCATCCCAGATAAAAGGTTCCGCTCCTGCCAGGGTGATATCGGCAAGGCGGCAGGAACCATCCTCATCAGGCGAAGTGCTGTACCGGGCGGAAAGGGTGACTTCGGGGAAGTTTTCCCGGTCGGCGCAGTTCCAGTTCCCGCTGAACTCTTTGCCTGCGGCGTTGACTTTGATACCGCAGAGTGCGGCAAGATCGCCGTTGTTCCACAGTGCAAGATCATCCATATCCCGCAGGAAATCCCGGCGGACGTGCGTGCTGAACTGGGGAAGCCCGATAAACAGTGTTCCGCCGCTACGGACAAAATCTTCCAGTTTTGCGTGATCTTCGGCGATCATGGTGTTCCATCCGAGGTGGAGCAAAAGAGAATATTGCCTGATATATTCCGCGTTGGCTTCGGTCGGAACTTCGTCAAAGTCGCCGTACGGGGTGCCGGAAAAATAGAATCTCCGCCTGGTGAAATCCTGCCGCAAAGGCAGCGTGCTTGCTCCCGGCATCAAAACATCGAGCAGCTGACGGCATTTTTCCGGCTGGCGGTGTCCCCATTCGGGACCGGTGTTGCCGAAAAGTCCCCAGACGGAGTAGTCCGGGGTCTGGTTGCTGTCGCAGATAAAGCCGTTGAACGGGGCGGCGTAACGGCCTTCGACAAAGGCGATCTTTCTGACGACGTGACCTTTGCGGGGGTGGGTTTTGACAAACTTGTAAAACGCCCGGGTCATATCCCGTTTGCCTTTGGTGTGGCGGTCATCCCAGCTCTGGCGTTCCTCTTTGAACAAGTTGAACAGACTGTCCTCCTCGTAGATCATCTTCGCCCCCATCATCCACGGTTGGAAGAGCGAAAGAAAGTACATGCTGAGATGGTTGTCAAAGTAAGGCTGTACCGAATGTTGGATGGCGATATGCACTCCCCATTCCCCATCGCGGAACACCTCCGCCGCCGGACGTGCCTGACTGCACAAGTGCTGGGTGTGCGGAACCATCGTCTCCGAACGGATGAAGTCTGCGCCCGCCATGTAGCAGTAACGGTGACCGCCGGAGGCATCGCCGAACGCGGCACGGGGGGCGACCCGGTGTGCCCGGTCGACTTCGATCTTCAAGCGGGCGATATAGTGTTCCATGGCACTTTTCATATCTTCAGAACGCCATTCCGGCGCGGGATCGAAAGCGTACACAGCTCCCGGCCACTCATGCCTGCCGACACTGTGGAGCATATTTCCCGCGCCTTTGACCAGTGCTCCGGAATCAAAATCGGTGGCGGCTTCAACGTAAATATGGTGGTCGCGGCAGAAATTTGCCCATTTAAAAAGCAGATCATCGTCCACCGTTTCCTGACCGGGTTTCCCCCGGTTGTAGAGGAACGAGCGGAATACCACCATATTTCCCAGCCGGGTGCGGGCGGTGTAGTCCAGTATCCACTCCATCGTGCCGCTGCGGTCATGGGGAACGGTGGTCATATCAAAGCCGACCGTGACCTCCGGAGTTTCGTCAGCAAGGTCGTAAACCTCTTTGACGTAAGCGGTTTTGCCATTGGCGGAAACGGGGATGTTGACACCTGCGGTGTTGAGCGTGAAAGAAAATTCATTCCAGCCGGGAACGGCTTTTACTGTTTCAGAGCAGTTTTCCCAGCGGACGAGAAATTCATCTTCGTGCGCGGCATAGATGCGTCCGGAAAGTTTTTCTCCGCATTGCGCCCATTCCGGAAGCGAGAGTTCGCCGTGGAAATGGGGGCAGTTCTGCAAGGTCAGGCGGTCGATGAGGAAGTTGAAGCGGGGGTGGCCGTTTTCCAGTTCAAAACGGTGTATGCCCGGAGTTACGGAAAAGCGCAGCCAGAGGTCTTCAAGGAGCTGCATCACTGCATCGTGTTTCCGGTAGAAACGGGTGTTTTCGATCAAAAGTTTTCCGTCACAGTAAAGCCGGATTGGAAAGTAGTCGTACGCCGGTTTTTCTGCGCCGGGAGTGTGATCCGGAGCCGCCATACACTGAACGTGGAGCAGTTGTTCCACCACATCACCGGCGCAGGGTTTGACTTCAAATTCAAAGGGGAGCCGTGCCCCGGGAGCTATCCACGCAGTACGCATCCGCGCCCAGTTCCGCACCGGGGCGACAGCGGCGAGGTCGTCCGCTTCCAGAATTTGCTGTCCGGCTTTGGGTTCCGGGCGGAACCAGTAGAAGCCGGTTCTGGTGACGATGACGTGGCAGTTGAGATACTTTGGACCGACAGAAAACTCCTTTCTGCCCTTTTCGATGATCTCTTTGGCAGAAAAAGAGAAGTTCCCGGAGAGGGTTTTCAAGTGAAAAACGCTTTTTTCAGTCACTTCTGCGACAAAGCGTACTCCGGCAAAACCGCGCCGGGTGGTGCTTTTCCACTCAGGAGAGGGGAGTTCTGTTTCGATGGCGCACTGCCCGGGACCGTACCAGATCACCGGGTACGCCAGCTGAAAAGTTTGCTCAATCGTGCCGTTTTCACATTCAAGGTGTCCGTCCCACTGATAAAACGGATGGTAGTGGCGGCGCGAATAAAGGTACTGGTAGCCCCAGTCGATACGAAAATCAAGTTTCATTTTTAATCTCTGCAGTTGAAGTGTCATCTTTGCAACCGACTAAAGATACCACCGGAAACCTCTTTTTGCAAGTAAAAGAATTTTTTTGCCGGGCGGAAAAGTTTGTAATTTGGTGAAATGTGTTATATATTATACAAATGGGACGTTTTTATTATTAACTTATATCTGAGGAGGTCTTTATATGAAACGTTTTGAAAGTATGCCGCGCGGCAGGTTCGGTTTCACGCTGATCGAACTGTTGGTCGTTATTGCTATCATCGCTATTCTGGCGGCAATGCTGCTCCCCGCTCTGCAACAGGCGCGGGCGCGCGGTCGGGCTACCAGCTGTCTGAATAATCAGAAACAGATGATGATGGTTCTGTCTCAGTATGCAGATGATCAGGAGGGATTGATCCCGGACTTCTCCACCAGCAGTTACGGATGGACATACGTTGTCGGCGGCAGACCTTCAGGTTCGTCATTTACTGCGATGTATAAAAAGATGCCCTCCTGGTGGAATGCGGCAAGCTGTCCGGATGTGCCGTATACCTACATCGCCAACAACGTTCCCTACCGTTATAAATTTGTCACCACTTACGGCTTGCTGGTCGAAGCCAGCGGAACTTACATGTATTA
This sequence comes from Lentisphaeria bacterium, assembly GCA_017508135.1. Lineage (GTDB taxonomy): Bacteria > Verrucomicrobiota > Lentisphaeria > Victivallales > Victivallaceae > UBA1784. Next base: position 9,752 of record JAFVZN010000073.1, read on the forward strand.
CAAAAACGGTCAGCCCCGGGAAGGTAGACCGGGTGTTCTCGGTTACGGAAACCGCGATGTTTATTACAAACTGAGTGCTTCCAAACGTCCGATAATCGGTGATTCGCTCCGGGGAAATGATTGGAAAGATTACGGCGTCAAAAATCAGAGTTCCGTCATCTATACGCAGGAACACCGTTCTGATGCCACCACCCATTTTCACGCCCGTCACCTCAAGCAGATCCAGATCGGTTTCTGGGATGGACACGCGGAAGGTAAAACTCTGGGCGATCTGCACACGTTAAAAATCGCCAAGGTCGCGTATGACCATTATCAGCGTTTGATGGAAATGGGCAGTTACGGAAATTGACTTGAGGAGTAAATTTTTATGAAAGCAATGAAATTTTTTGCCGCTCTGCTGCTTTTGCCGCTTGCGCTGTGCGGCGCGGAACTGGTGAAAGTCGTTCCGGAAGATGTGCTGTTCCTTGCGCACTTTGACCACTCGGTGAAACCGGAAAAAGGCAATTCCGCCAACGCAGAATGCCTTGCCCGGCTGAGTTCCAACAACTCCGGCTTCCCTTTCGGCAAGGGCAAACAGGAGGCTCTCGACCTCTCCCGGATGGGCAAACTTTACTATCTTGATGCCCAAGGCAACTTTTCCGCTGATTCCGGAACTCTCCAGTTCTGGGTCCTGCCCAAGTGGAACGTGGCGAAGTATGCCCATTGCGTATTCTTCTGGCTGTTGCGCGACCCGGACAAGAAGAACTATTTCAACTGGAAAGAGCTTTTTATCCAGAAAAAGCCGAAGTCAAAAGTGCTTTCCGCCGGTGCCAATCAGAAGACCTTCGCAACAGGTGAGATCGAAAGCTGCGGCGTTGATTCCTGGATGCAGCTGGCGGTGACCTGGAACAAAAAAGCCAACAAGGTCAAATTTTATATCAACGGCAAACTTGCCGGTTCCGGCGCACTTGGCAAAAGATTTACCATGCCGGAAAAAATTGTCTTCGGCGGCCCACGCACCTGGAACGCTCAGGCGTTTATCGACGAAGTGCGTATCTTGAAACGTGTCCTCACTGACGATGAGATCAAACAGGATTTTGAAGCTCAGAAAGAGGGGAAACCTTTTGAACTTTCCGGCAATGGCAAAGCTCAGGCGACCGGTTACAAAGTGGTCAAAAGTTCTGATACCGCCGCCTCTGCCGCCGCCGGAAGCAACTCTGCCATTGACGTGAAAAATGTCAAGTTTTCCGCAGCTTATGTTCCGGCTGACTTCAAGGTCGACGGCAATCTGGATAAAGCGGTTTGGAAAAATGCTCCTGCGGCTCCTGAGTTCATCACCCGGCACGGCGGAAAAATGCGTAACAAAAGCGTGGTCAAGATGGTCTATTCCCCCAACGCGCTCTATATCAGTGCCCGCTGTTTTCAGGATATGAGCAAACTTACCGCCCGCTGGGATCAGGACGATCAGGCGGTTTGGAACGATGACGATGTGGAGGTCTTTATCGACGTTCCCGGAGAACGCGGCGGTTTCCACCAGATCGGCTTTAACGCCCTCGGTTCCATCGCCGACCTCCGCAACGGAGATTCCAAGTGGAACGCTGCCCGGCGGCAGATCAAAGTCAAACGCTTCAAAGACCGCTGGGATCTGGAGTTCAAGATACCGTTTTCATCTCTCGGTATGAACCGTCCTTTCCCCGGCGATGTGGTCGGCATCCGTTTTTATCGTGCTGTCCGCAACGGGACCGGCGGTTTTGACGGCGGTTCCATTCCCTTTGTCAACGGCGGCAACAACCGGCGGCACCGTCTGGCGGCATTGACCTTTGCCGGCGGAAGCGGCGCGGAACTGGCGGTCGAAACATCGGCAAAAGGTTTTCTCCCCGGCGTGAACAATTTTAAAGTCACGGTAAAAAATAATGGTAAAACCGGATACTCCGGAACCATCAAGGCGGTCTTGCAGGATCGTCAGGGCAATCTCTCCACCCTTGAAGAAAAAAGCAGCGTCTCCATCGCTCCGGGAAAATCCGGCAGCTTCGATTTCTCCGTGACCGTTCCCCACATGGATGCGGCAAAAGTCGCCATTATCGCTTCAACGGCGCAAAGTGAAGCTGCTGCTGTGGTCATCAACCCCGCTTATCCCATGACAGCAGGCGGTTTCATCCGGCAAATCGCGCAGGTCAAACGGGAGCGCGGTGTGCTTGCTCTTTTGCTCGAAAGCCGCCATCCCGCGTTTGAAAATGCGGTCGTGGCGATGAACGATATCTCCAAGATCCTCTCTGATTATGAGCGCGCTTTTGCCGCCGCTGTGAAAAACAAAACCGTGGTAAGCAAAGATGTCGCCGTCAAAACGGTCGAACACCTCAACGGTTTTTCCGCTTATGCCGCGAAGAATCCCTATCTGCTCTGGCAGAGTTCTCCGTGGGCGATCGGCGCGCCGGATGAACTGCCGCCGGTGGATTTTGATGCTGAAAAGGTACAGAAATTCAATCTCTCGCTCGCCGGAAATGAGCGGGAAGCTCTCTGTTTCACCGTTTCCGGACTCTTCTGCAACGGCCGCATGGATCTGCGGGTCGTGCCGCAGGTCAAACGTACCAAAGCCGGTATTTCCACCAGAAATTTTGAAATTTTCATTGAACGCTTTATCAACCACTCCGGCGACGTGATTTCCGGACCGCTGGTTCCCGTTACCGACGGCATGATAACTGTCACTCCCGGTGCGGCGGTGCGGGTCTGGGTCATCTTCAACTCCCGCGGTGTCGATCCCGGAACTTACAAGGCGAACATTTTGCTTAAAGGAGCTTACGATCACAGCATCGTCACGAGAAAGATCCCGCTCGATGTCAAGGTGTGGAATTTCAAACTTCCGGAGACCCATGAGTGGCCGCTGCAATCTTTCATGTGGGGTCCGAACTACAACATTTACGACGAGATCGCCGCGCTGGAATTGACCCACGCGTACCACATCACCCACGGCTGGAGCAAGAGCTTCAACTACACTCACGGTTTCGGCAGAGATGGTTACCGCAACAAACTTCCCGCCGGAAAACTTTTCGATGAGCAGGTCACCCGCACCGCCAATGAGGAGTTTCTGAAAGCGGTCCTCCGTCTCAAAATGAAGTTCGTTATCGGCTGGAATCTGCCCAAAGCACCGGAATTTTACCGGATAATGGGTAAACGGTTGAAAGATATGGGCTTTGAGGACGGACAATTCGTCTTCAAGGCACTTATCCGCGATGAGTTTGTCAAAGCGCACATCCCGCAGTGGCAGAAAGAGCGCGATGAGGTCGCCAAATTCAAGGGCAACTGGCACTTTCAGGCGGTTTATCTCAGCGCACCGCCGCCGACGGGAGCGACGATGGATGATATCGAACGCGCCCGGATGCCGGAGTTCTACAAGATGTGGACGGTCATCCGCGGACTGCTCAAAGACGGCAAACGGGGACAGGAGGTCATCCGCCGGTTGAGAGCCAAAGGATGTCAGGTGTGGAGTTACAGCTGCGGCCGTTATATGCAGACGTTGAGTGTGCTTGATTACTACCGCCTCTATGCGTGGGAGTGCTATCTCAACGGCTTGGACGGTATGGCGTTCTGGACGGCGATGTCGGTCAAGGATGACCCCTTTGACCACCGTGACGGCTACGATGACGGCGTTATGCTGGCATGGCACGGCGGCAAGCCGATCCCGACCAAACGGCTTCAGGCGATCCGGGAAGGCTTGGAAGATGTCGCTTATATAGCGCAGCTCAAAAAAGAGCTTGCCCGCTGTAAAGCCAAAGGTTTGAACTTCCCTGAGTATGAGAAACTTCTTGCCGAATGTAATGACATCCGCAAGGCTCCGACTCAGGAAAAGGTCGACTCCTGGCGCGACCGCTGCGGTGCGGCGATAGATGTTTTGAGCCGCAAGTAAGGCGGCTCCGCAGTAAAGAAAAAATGAGACCATAACCTTCGATGAAGAAGATATTCAGTTTTCTGCAAAAAATATACCGTGCTGAAACATCGCCGCGTAAATGGAGCATTTTCACTGTTTCCGTTGCCGGGGCGATCGTGGGCGGTGCCGCGCTGCTCATATTCATCGTTGACCCGCATTACCGGTACCGGGAACCGTTTTTCTATGATACGGTTTATTATGAAGTGTATGCAACAGCTCCGCATATCCTGAAAAATCAGGAGTATGATCTGCTTATGCTCGGGACATCGATGACCCGGAACTTTTTTCTTGAGGATATAAATTCCGCATTCAAGTGCAACTCGGTGAAGTTGGCGGCATCCGGCGGGACCACGACTGATTTGTGTAAATTCTTTGACGTTGCCCGCAAAAGCAAAGGTGACAAGCTGAAACGGGTCGTCTGGTCGCTGGATATCTATCCGCTGAACAAAAAAGGCGACCATTACAGCGATTTCAGTTTTATGTACCGTGACGATCATAAAGAGGATTACCGTTATCTGTTCTCGCGGCAGAGCTTTTCCAGCATCTTCTATCTGATAAAGCGGAAGACCCGCCCCAAACGGCACCGGCGGCACCAGAGTGACCGTAATCGTATGTTCGCTACCGAATATGCCGGGAAACCTTACGGCTTTGCGCCGGTGATCGCGGATGCCATCCACAATGAGCGCATTCATCACACCCAGACCCCGTATGATGCAAAGATGCACAAAAAGAACTTCTATGAACACTTGCTGCCCGTATTTGACCGGAACCCGGATATACATTTTACCGTCTATCTGCCGCCGTACCATATTTACACTTACTGCCAAAGTGAAAAATTCGGCGAAGCGGACGGGCTTATCCGCCAGCGCACGGAGGTCATGCTGGAACTTTTGAAGCGGAAAAATGTTGAACTTCATGACTTTCAAGCTGCCGCAGAGTATGTTGAAAATCACGACTTTTTCAGCGATGTCCAGCATTTCAGCAACGTCGCCGCGCGCAAACTGCTCGGCGATCTGGTCTCCGGACGCCGGAAACTTGTCACGGCGGCGGATGTCATGCGCAACGAACAGGAGTTGCGGGAGCTGATTGCCGGGAGTATGCCCGAATATACCCGGAATATCAACAAACACAAAGGACGCTGACCGATGCTTTTTCCTACATTCACCTTTATCCTCGGTTTTCTTCCCGTTACGATCATCGTGTATTTTCTGCTCTCCGGAAAAAATTCTTCCGCCGGCAGGATATGGCTGGTCGCGGCATCGCTGGTCTTTTATTCCTGGTTCAACTGGAGTTACTTCTTTATAATCGCCGGTTCCATCATCGGAAATTTTATCATTGCGGAACTGCTTTACCGGAAGCGTTCGATGCTGATCTTTGTCGCCGGTATCGTCTGTAATGTACTTTTGCTGGGATATTTCAAGTATTATGACTTCTTTGTGGAGAATGTCAATGCGCTGTTCCGGACATCGTGGACACTGAAAAATATCCTGCTGCCGCTGGGAATAAGTTTTTTTACCTTCCAGCAGATATCATTCTTGCAGCAGGTGTATTCCCGGACACTGCAAAAGCGTTATTCGTTTATCAACTACTGCCTTTTTGTCTGCTTTTTCCCGCAGTTGATCGCCGGTCCCATCGTCCTGCCGGATGAGATGATGAGCCAGTTCGATAACGATAAAAACCGGAACCCGGATGCGGGAAATATCGCCGCCGGATTGTATGTTTTCTCTCTGGGGCTGGCGAAAAAAATCCTGCTGGCAGACTTTTTTGCAGTCATCGCCGACAACGGTTTCGCGCTCTGCTCCGGGAACGTGTTTTCAACGTGGGGCTGTGTGCTGGCGTATATGTTCCAGATATATTTTGACTTCAGCGGCTACTGCGATATGGCGATCGGTATCGCACGGATGTTCAACATCCAACTGCCGGTGAACTTCAATGCTCCTTACCTTGCGGAGAATATCTCCGACTTCTGGCGCAAATGGCATATCACGCTGGGACGTTTTCTCATGTCGTCGATATATATTCCGCTGGGCGGCAGCCGGGCGGGCAAATTCCGGACGTGCGGCAATTTGTTGATAACATTCTTTATCAGCGGCTTGTGGCACGGAGCCAGCTGGATGTTTGTGCTGTGGGGGATGATCCACGGAACGGCGTTGACAATACACCGGGTATGGAGCAAATTTCTGGGATTTTCCCTGCCGAAGATTCCGGCACAGATAGTGACGTTTTTCTTTGTCATGCTGGCGTGGGTCCCGTTCCGGGCGGAGAACTGGAGCAAAACGCGGGATATCTATTGCGGAATGTTTTTCCCCGCGAGCTGGAAATTTCCCGGAGCCGATATCAAAAATATTCTGCTTTTTGCCGCCGGATTTGCGGTTGTGATTTTCTTCAAGCCGGTGTGCGAAATCGAAAAGCGGTTCCGCCCGACATGGTTCAATGCGACCATATCAACGGGGCTGATCGTATTTTCGATGTTCTTTTTTGTCAAATATTCACCCTTTATCTATTTCAACTTCTGATAAGAGCTTGATTTTGGTCGTATTGTGGTGTATGTTAAGTTGTGTGTATGTACTTTAACAACAAAGGAACGGCTTGATCTTTTATGAAAGCTGATGATATTGGCGGCGGCGAAGGTCGCCCTCCGGGGTGTAAGCCCAAAGTGGCAGTCTCTATTTACCGTTATTTTCCCTATGGCGGGTTGCAGAAGGATATGCTTCATACGGTTCAGGCGCTGCTGCGCCGGGATATTGATGTGAAGATTTTCTGTATGTCGTGGGAGTCCAACGATATCCCTGAAGGTGTTCAGGTCCGCAGATTGCGTTTCCGCGGGTTGACCAATGCCCGGAAAGCGCGGAAGTTTGACCTCACACTGGAACGGGTGCTGAAAAAGCGCAACTTTGATTTGCATTTGAGTTTCAACAAAGTTTCCGGTGCGGATTGTTATTTTGTTGACGATCTGCCCTTTGCCCGGGGGAAGATATCCTGGTGGCAGCGGATTTTCTCTTCGCGGTTCCGGATATACTCCAAAATGGAACGTCAAGTGTTCGGCAGAAACAGTTCTTCTGCGGAAATTTTCTGCCTGACACCGGAGCAGAAAAAACGTTATCAGGCAATATATTCCACGCCGGAAAGCCGGTTTACCATATTGCCGCCGGGAGTGGATGAACGCTTCCGCAACGGTATCGCGTGCCGGAAAGCCCGGCGGGAGGCGATGCGGAACGAATTGAAACTCAAAGAAGATGATGTGGCACTGCTGATGATAGGTTCCGCATTTTACGGAAAGGGTGTCGACCGGGCGATCGCGGCGATGAACGCGCTGTCAGCAGAAAATTTGAAACACTGCAAACTTTTTGTCGTCGGCAGAAATGACCATGACCGTCTGGATATGTTTGCCCGGCGGTGCGGGGTGGATGACCGGGTATTCTTTCTGGATGCCCGCAACGATATCCCGGAACTGCTGTCGGCAGCTGATCTGCTGGTGAATCCGGCGCGCAGTGATGCTGCCGGAGTGGTACTGCTGGAGGCGTTGTGCTGCGGAACTCCGGTTTTGTGTACCGGAAATTGCGGATACGCTCAGGTGGTCGAAGATGCCGGGGGCATAGTTCTGTCCCATCCGTTCCGGCAGACGAAGTTCAACCGGATGTTGAAACTTCTGCTTTCCATGCCGGGACGTTTGGAGGAACTGCAGCAGACCGCAATTGATTGGACAGTGCCGGAAGAGTTTTTCAGCCGCTATGAGGCGATCGCTGATATTATTGAAAAAAAGGTGCATGATGCGTGTTGTATTGAAAGCTCCATTTGACCGGTTATGGCAGAAAACTGACCCGTTTGCCGCTGTTTTTGCGCTGGAAGGGGAGGTGTTCCGTAATGTCAAGAACCGGAAAACTTTCCGCATTGAAGTCGAAGGAAAGGGATTTTTTGTAAAAATCCACCGTGGAGTCGGATGGAAAGAGATATTCAAAAATCTTTTCCAGTTCAAACTTCCGGTGACGGGAGCCGCCAATGAGTACAATGCATTGGAAAAGCTGGCGCAGTTGAATATTCCCACGATGGAGAGTGCCGCCTTTGCTGAACGTAATTTTGATCCGGCGGCGAAAGAATCATTTCTGATAACCCGGGAGCTGACCAATGTTGTCACTCTGGAAGATTGGGGAGCAGAAAACCCCCGTTCAGCCCGGCGCGGCGCGTTAGTGCGTGCCGTGGCAGAGAGTGCCGGAACGATGCACCGAGCCGGAATCAATCACCGGGATTGTTACATTTGTCACTATATGCTGGATAAAGCGAGTGTGGAAAAATTCCGCCCTACGGTTTATGTTATCGACCTGCACCGGGCGCAGATTCGTAAGCAGGTTCCCTATCGTTACCGGGTGAAAGATGTGGCAGGCTTGCTGTTTTCGGCTTGGTCGGCGCATTTGACCCGGCGGGAGGCGTTACGTTTTATCCGCAGTTATTCCGGTCGGCCTTTGAAGGTCGAGCTGAAAGAAAACCTGCGTTTCTGGCAGGACGTCGAAGTCACCGCCAAAAAACTGTTTGGGAAAGAACACGGAACACAACCTTGTTATCAGTAGGGTGGGGGGGCGGCGATCTCGCTTTGCCGGAGCGCGCCTTGCTGCGCTCGCCGCGAGGGTCGAGGACGCAAGTCCACTCCCCTCGCTTCTCGCTTGCAAAACCCGCCCGGCTGTGCGATATCGCCGCCTATAGGCAGAACTGGAGTGTGTGTCGCCTGACGGCGACCAAAGTAGTGGTGAGGTGCGCCGCTTGCGCGGCTTATGAACGCCTTGCGGCGTTGTTCGGTGTGAGCAAGCTGGGCTGGAGTGTGTGTCGCCTGACGGCGACCAAAGTAGTGGTGAGGTGCGCCACCTGCCGGTGGCTTATGAACGCCTTGCGGCGTTGATTCGGAGCAAAAGATTGTTGGCTTGATGTGGGGGGCTTCTCGCCCCCACGCC
>JAFVZN010000074.1 GCA_017508135.1 Lentisphaeria bacterium
ACAGTTTTCTGTAATTGTGATGACCCTTTTGAAAGCAACTTTTTCAAATACTTTGCAATGAACTTTAACTTTTTAGGGCTGAAAAAGCTGATTGCCACTTGCTACGATGATTCACCTAAGTGTCAGGGGACAAAATTATTTCATAGTTATTCTATCAAACCTGCGGTGTCTCTCCAGCCGCCGCAAGGCGTTTATAAGCCGCGCAAGCGGCGCAACTCACACACTGCTTTGGTCGCCGTCAGGCGACACATATTCCCCTAAGTTTGCCCCGCCGCAAGGCGTTCATAAGCCGCGCAAGCGGCGCAACTCACACACTGCTTTGGTCGCCGTCAGGCGACACATACTCCCCTGAGTTTGCTCCGCCGCAAGGCGTTTATAAGCCGCGCAAGCGGCGCAACTCACACACTGCTTTGGTCGCCGTCAGGCGACACATATTCCCCTAAGTTTGCTCCGCCGCAAGGCGGCGCGATGATCGTGCGATGATGACGAAGAAAAGCCGGGGCGACGTGAACTCCTGTTCACGAGTTTCCCCGGCTTTTCAAGTCAGCGCGCACGAGGGCGCGCCGCCACAAATATTCAACTCTTCAAGTCGGAGACCATGTCGATAGATTTGTTGAAGCTGTTGAATGCGGAAATCGCCGCCGCAACTTCGATCGCTGCCGTGATCTCATCATCGGTAACTCCGGCTGCCAGTGCCGCAGAACGGTGCGCATCCAGACAGTAAGTGCAGCCGTTGACCGCGCTCACCGCAATAATGATAAGCTCCTTGGTCTTGGGATCAAGTCCGCGACCGGCAGCTTCCGAAAGTTTCAACATCGATTCCAGAAAGTCTCCGTTACGTCCCATCGCCTGAAAAACATTGGGAAGTTTGCCGAAGGTCTTTTCCAGATTTTCCTGAATGGCTTTTGCTTTTGCATCGCCGGTTTTGTTGTACATTTTTACAGATGCCATAATTTCACCTCATTTGTTTAGATTGCCGGTTTACATTGCATACAATAATCCATGTTTGAAAAAAATCAAGCAGGGAAAGAATTTTTCTGATCCAAAATCCCGGAAATGACCGGAGCCATCCGGGAGGCGATCATGTAAAAACCGAGATCGGTCGCATGGACACCATCCACCGTACACTTCGAGGGATCAGCGCCGTATAGCGAAGTTCCATCAAGAAAGTGGATGTTGACGTCACCGGCATCGCGGCGGCGGCGCAGCTCGTCCAGATAGAATGCGGTCTGTTCCAGACGTTCTGAGATGTACTCGATATTGTCAAGTTCCACGCCGAGCGGAGTACCGGAGACCAGCAGGATCGGAGTTTCCGGATGTGCGCTGCGGAGAATATCAATAAATCCGGGCAGTGTGGCGCGCAAACCGTCAACACGCACATTGGCATAGTAATCCAGAACAAACATCGCAGGATTTTTCACACTTGCCAACAGTTCAGCAGCCGCCGGTTCCCCTTTGCCGTTGCCGGAAAAACCGAGGTTGATAAAAGGACGGTTCAACATCCGGCTCATCATATTGGTGTGGCACATCCCCGGACGGGAGGCGCAACCGCCCTGCTGAATACTGGTTCCGTACACGACCACCGGACGCGGATCACACCACGGCGACGGCGGAAGGAGCGTTGCCCCGGACGAAAATCCGATGCGGAAATATTCCACTCCGCTGTACAAGGGAAAGTGCAACGTAAATTCCCGCAGCTTTTTCTCCCGTCCGTACAACGCGTAAATCGGAACGGTATACGCATCAGCGTTGCGGTCAAAACGGGTGGTGCGGACAAACTTTTTTCCGCTGCCGCTGCCGCAGTAAATGTCAAACCCCATACTGCCGGTAGCAGGCATGTGATCCATTTTGCTGTTTTTGTTCAATCTGACATCCAGCCGGATCTCTTCAGCATCGGTCGTAAAACGCAGCATCGCACCGGCAGTCTGCCAGGATAACGTCGCATCAACAGCACCGCTGATGGAGTACTCCAACGGTATCCGCCGGAGCGGCTCTCCGGCTTTCCGCCAATACAGACCATCCAGTACCAGCGGCGCGTCGTCAACGGAATACCAATCCATACCGCCGGTTTCAGCAGAGACAAAATCCATATTTTTATCTATTTTGCGAATATCCGAGCTGCCCATAGTTCAATAACTGAAATCGTTGTTTTTGAAAAAGCGCGCCTTGTAGATTTTGGCAAGGAATATCGAACAGCGTTTGGAGGCCTCTTCATCATCCGGGAACAGCGGTCCTTCCGCCCACCAGCGTTCCTGCGGCTTGAGCAGCATCACTTTGCCATTGACAGAGTCACAGCTTTTAATGGATTCCAACGCCTTGAACAATTCATATTTGCCGCTGTCTGGGTCAAAGATGTAAATCGCGTTCCGGGTAGTGATGAAAAGTTTACCTTCCGGTGTCGGATAAAGGTCGTGACCATACAACCGCTGATGCCGGTCCTTGAAAACCGTGTCCGGCAGATTGAGCGTATAAGTTTTGACCATCTCAAGTTCGCAGCTGCCGGCATGGTATTTCCACTCGCTTACGCCGAACATTCCGCTGCACCAGAGCCGCTGCCGTTTTTTATCCCAGACCACGCCGTGCGGGTCATCGGCAAGATACTGCTTGAACGGGGTGCCACCGGGATCGGAGGCGGAAAATTTCTTAATATCGTAAAGCCGCAGATAGTTTCCTTCACTGGATGCCGTGACCACATTGCCATCCGGCAGCAATTCGGCTGAATGCGGATTGTTGCGCGGATAAACGTGCCAGATGATTTTCTTGTCTGCCATCCGGACAAGCATCACTCCTCCGAGAGAATCAACACACAGAAAATGGGTGTTGTTCAAGACACTTTTTATATCACTGGGGGCCCCCCACAGAGCATAACACGGTCTCTTGTCGGCATCACTGGAACAGGGGATTTCCAAACTCACCTCGTTTTTAGGACAAAACGACCACAACCTGGAACTGGGAGCCAGCCAGTTTTTATTAAAGTCAAAAACGGCAAATTCAGCACTGCGCTGTTCTGCGATCATCACCGGCGGAATCTCTGAAGCGGCGACGTTCAAAGCGGATAAAGCAACCATTGCAAAAACCTTAAAAATCTTCTTCATAAGTTATCGTTTCCAGGAAAAACTGGTGCGCGATACGGGAGTCGAACCCGTACATCTTTCGATACGAGAACCTAAATCTCGCGTGTCTGCCAATTTCACCAATCGCGCATCAAACCGCTCCGGGAAGAAGTTTCTCCTCCCGGAAAAGCTGCTTAAAATTTGATCAGCTTCTGCACTTCCACCGGAAGTCCGGTCGCCATGGAAATGTTGGCACCGATACCGGTAAGAATGGAGTAAGCTCCATCGTGGAAATCCGCCGCGTGCTGAAGGGGATCGTTCTCAACGCCGAAGAAGAGGTTGTTCATCAACTTGACGTCACCGCCGCCATGTCCGGCTTTACTGGTGTTGTCGTAGGTGAAGATCTGCGGCTTGCCCCAGAACGGCTGGAAGATGATCTCCGGTGCCATATCCTTGCGGTCACGGTCGCTTTCGTTTTCACGGTTGCCGAAGCTGGACATATCTTCATCGGTCGCGGTAACTCCGCTTTCAATAACATAGAACTCCAAACGTCCTTTGGTTCCGTTGAAGCAGATACGGTATCCTTCATACGGGCAGTGCGCGCACAAGGTGTAGTTCATGACCACATTGTTTTCGTACCGCACCATGACACTCATATTGTCTTCGATGCTGATGCCGTCAGAAAAGACACTGCGGTCACGGACATAGGCATCATACTTTTCCGTATCGAAATAGAGCTTGGTGAAAAATTCCCGTTCATTCTTCACGCTGAGAGCAAAGGGGTCATCCAGCGCGACCGTGCGATCTTTGGAGCGATAGTAGAACTCTTTAACTCCGCGGCGTTCAGCATTGTCTCTGCCATAGAATTTCAGATCGCCCATGGCGAACACGGTTTTCGGACGGGAATCGATCCACCAGTTGACCAGGTCAAAGTGGTGGGTGGATTTGTGAACCATCAAACCGCCGGAATTGCGCTTGTCGCGGTGCCAGCGGCGGAAGTAATCGGCACCGTGACTGGTGTCGAGGAGCCATTCAAAGTTGATGCTGGTGATCTCTCCGCAGATGCCGCTTTTGAGAAGTTCTTTGATCCGGGTGTTGCGGGGGCTGTAACGGTAGTTGAAAGCAACGGTATATTTTCTGCCGGTACGTTTCTGCATATCGATGATCTGCTGGCACTTTTCCGGATCGGTGGTCATCGGTTTTTCAGAGATGACGTCGCAACCGAGTTCCATGGCGCGGCAGCCGTAGATGTGGTGAGTACGGTCGATCGTGGTGATGATGACGGTATCCGGTTTGGTTTCTGCGATCATCTTGTCGAACTCCTCATGGCTGTACGCCGGAATGGGAGCATGGTTGTACTCTTTCTGTATATATTCGTTATGATAAGCGATACGTCCGGGGTTCATGTCGCAAAGTGCGACCAGTTCAGCGGCATCTTTATAGTCACCGCCGGTAAGGGCGCGGATGTACATTCCGGAGCGGGCACCGGTTCCGATCAACGCAAAACGTTTTTTGGGCATAAAAAAATCCTCCTTTTGGATATTAAGGTAAACCGATGTTGATAAATATAGTCTCTCACCGGGAAATTTTCAAGCAAAAAAGAGGATAAACTTGACATATTTACACCGCAATGTTATATTGTAGCACTGCAAAAGAAAGACACCCCCAAAAAAAAGGATATTTTTATGAACCAGTCACAAGCACGCGATGCCGCAAAAGCCGCCATCGAAAACAGCAAAGAAAAAATTTTCGCCGTCGGAGACCACATCTGGAACAATCCGGAATCAGGATACCGGGAATTCAAAACTTCTGAATATCTGGCAAATCTGCTCCGCGACCTGGGGTTGGAAGTCAAAACCGGACTTGCCGTCACCGGATTCCGCGCCGATATCGACACCGGCCGCCCCGGTCCGACAGTGGCGGTTCTCGGCGAACTTGATTCGCTTATCCTCCCCAACCATCCCCAGTGTTTCAAGGAAACCGGAGCCGTCCACGCCTGCGGTCACAATGCCAGCGCAACCAGTTTGTACGGAACCGCCATCGGACTGCTGAAATCCGGTGTTCTCGACCACCTCAGCGGAAAAATAGCCCTGATCGCCACCCCCGCCGAAGAGGGCATTGAAATGGATTACCGCAAGAGCCTTATGGAGCAGGGCAAAATCCGTTCCATCGCCGGAAAATCCCAGCTGATAAGAGAGGGCGTCTTCGATGATGTCGATATCTCCTATATGTACCACCTCAGCACCCACTACGGTTACAACGATCATAACGGCTGTGTCAACAAAAAGATAACGTTCCACGGCAAAAGCTGCCATGCCGCCTCCCCCCAGCGCGGAAACAACGCCATCAACGCTTCCACTTTGGCGTTGAATGCCATCGCCATGCTGCGGGAAGTTTACAGCAACGATGCCTATGTCCGCATCCACGGCATCATCACCAACGGCGGCGATACGGTGAACATCATCCCGGACACCGTGACCATGGAATATATGCTCCGCGCCCCGACTGTGGAACAGATCCTCAGCCTCAATGAACGCTTCGACAAAGCGGTGATGTATGCCGCCAAAGCAGTCGAATGTGAAGCCACCGTCGAAACGGTCAACGGTTATATGCCGCTTTACGATAATGCCGACCTTGGCGATATTATGGAACAGGTGGTAAAACGCATCAAGCCGGAAGCTGATTTCGATGCCAACACCAAATTTTTCTCCAGCTGCACCGATATGGGTGACGTGGCAACGGTCATCCCGGCAGTCCACGGTTATGCCATGGGCGGAGGCGGAACCAGTCACGGTATCGATTATCACATTGCGGATAAAGAGCTTGCCTACATCGAAAACTCCATCTTCAACGCTCATATCGCCATTGATCTGCTCTATGGTGATGCTGAAGTCGGAAAAAAGATCGCGGCGAAGAAAAAAGATCTCATGCCGATACCGGAATACATCAAGGTCATCGACAGCATCAACAGGACGGTTTCTTCAACAGATTTGTAAAAATTTCCGGACCGGCAAAGCGGTCATCCGCAATATGGTGAAAAAGTTGTTATTGTCTCATTTCTTGTGAAATCAAAACTGCGGCGGCGGGAGAGCCGCCTCGCCGGGCGGAGGAGGAAAGTTCGATTTTTTTATGGGACAACTGGGTAAAAAAATCACAACACCCGCTTGAAAAACACTCCGACAGGGTGTATATTATACAAATACGTTGGTATTCCGGGCCCCATATTTATATAAGGCTTGACACCCGGAGTGCCGGAAATAAACAAACATTAAAAGAAAGGGATTGGTTATGCCAACCGCAAGTCGAGCAAAACACAAATTCTGTCGTCGTATCGGTCAGTGCCTCTGGGGCGACCCGAAATGTCCGAGCGTCAAACGTCCGTATGCCGCCGGTCCTCACGGTAAAGGCCGTCGTGTCAAACTTTCCACCTACGGCGAATTGCTTCTGGAAAAACAGAAACTCCGCAACTACTATGCCATCAGCGAAAAGCAGCTCCGCATTGCTTTCGCCAAAGCTAAGAGCGGTCTCGGTCTCACCCACGAAAAACTGTTCCGCAGCCTTGAAATGCGCCTCGATGCGCTGGTCTACCGCGCCGGTTTCGCGCCGACCATCTTCGCTGCCAAGCAGATCGTCAACCATGGTCACATCCTCGTTGACGGCAAGCGCGTTGACCGTTCCAGCTGCGTGATCAAAGAGGGTCAGGTCATCACCATTGATGCCGCCAAGTCCCCCGCCGCCGCTGAAGCTGCCAAGAAGAGCAACAGCATCGTTCCTCCGTACTTGGAAGTCGATCTCGACAACCTCAAAGCGACTCTGGTCCGCGCTCCCCAGCTCGAGGAGATCCCGGTTCCGGTCAAGATCATGAGCGTCGTCGAATACTACGCCCGGTAATTTACCGCAGCGCAAGTACGAGAAATCCCCGGTGGGCCGGGGATTTTTTTTGCCCGGATTTCTGTGCTTTTGCGCGATGCTCCGCGCCGGGATCCCCAAGCGTTTTTGCAGCAAAGAAAACCGCAGTGATAAAATAACACACATCTTTGATGAAATACCATACATAATCGTCTTTTTTTTTCTTGCAAAAAGTTACTTTTAAGCTAAATTATACAAGTAACATAAACTATAACCCTGAAAGATGTTATCTATGAATAAATATCCCAATGTATGGGGAGGAGGACAGCTTCTCGCCTTCTCCGGTATTGATGGAAAAACCGACTTCAATAACGGTATCACGATGCGAACCGGTCATACCGGATATGAGATACAGTTTCAAAACGGTCCGTTCTCTCCCGCGCCTCCTGCCATCCGTTTTCTCCAGAAGGTGAAAGATGTGGAACTGACCGGCGACTTCTTCCGTTTTTACGCGGAGGACGGAACTGTTTCCTGCGGCGTGCTGCCGGACAACTACCACGTGTTGCTGGACGGTGATTTCGACATTGAACTTCAGGGAAAATATGAAGTTTCCGGCAAAGGCGGCAAGATCCTTATCGGCAGAAAAGAGTTCTTCGACCCCGCGCTGCTCGATCTGGATGTGGAAGCTGAAATCGCCAAACGTGCCGCTTTTATTGACAATGCGGTACTTCCGGAAAACATCTCCGAAGCCTCCCGCCGTACCGCGTTGAAAGCATTATCGCAGATCAAAACCCAGACCTATGCTCCCGAAGGCTGCATCACCAACTATTGGAGCACCCCTGACCGCTGGCCGCACAAAAAAATGTGGCTCTGGGATTCCGTCTTCCACGCGCTCGGCATGCGCCATATCAACCTCGACCTTGCCAAACAGTTCATCAACGCCATGTTTGAGATCCAGCAGCCGGACGGTTTGATCCCGCACTCCGGTTCACCTTACGGACACGTCAAGCTGACCCAGCCGCCGGTGCTTTCTCTGGCGATGCGCATCATCAACGAAATGTCCCCCGATCCGGAATGGATCGCCGGTCTTGCGCCCAAACTTGAACGCTACATCGAATGGATCTTCGCCAACCGCGACAGCGACGGAGCCGGTCTGGTCGAATGGGCGATCGAAGCCCACGAAAACTGCCGCAGCGGCGAAAGCGGCATGGATAACTCCCCCCGTTTCGACGGAGCCATCCAGCTTGATGCACCGGACTTCAACGCGTTCCTCGCCTATGAATGTGAATCTCTCGCCCAATTTCTGCCGGAAAAGCGCGATTACTGGATGGGCCATTACAACCGGTTGTGCAAGTTGATGAATGAGCGGTTGTGGAGCGACAAGGTCAACTTGTACGTTGACTACGATGTGGTCGGCAATGAACGCACGGACATCATGTCCAGTGCCGGTTTCCTCCCCCTCCTCTGCGGTGCGGCATCTCCGGAACAGGCGGCAAAGATGGTATCTCACCTGACCGATCCGGAAACTTTCGGAACTCCGCTGCGCGTACCCTCCATCGCCAGAAAGAATATCGCCGCATATAAAAAAGATATGTGGCGCGGTCCGGTGTGGACCAACATCAACTATATGATCTGTCTCGGTCTGGAACGTTACAACTACCACGATCTTGCCAAAGCGATCATTCAGGACACCATGCGCGAGCAGGAGAAGTTCTATTTGCAGTTCGGAACCTTCTTTGAGTTCCACGATGACCGCAAAGAGGTCACTCCGCCGGAACTGGAACGGAAAGGCCGCTCCGAAGACGGCTCCTATCACCCCTTCCATCAGGTGTTCCACGATTACGGCTGGTCGGGAACGCTTTATCTGGAAATGCTCTTCCGTAAAGAGTGGAACTGAATCATTCCCATAAGGACACTGGCAAAATGAATATTGAAGTCAAAAATTCTCCTTACGAGTACGATGTACTGATTTGCGGCTCCGGGATGGGCGGTATTTCTGCCGCTGTCGCCGCCG
This sequence comes from Lentisphaeria bacterium, assembly GCA_017508135.1. Classification (GTDB taxonomy): domain Bacteria; phylum Verrucomicrobiota; class Lentisphaeria; order Victivallales; family Victivallaceae; genus UBA1784. Next base: position 8,917 of record JAFVZN010000074.1, read on the forward strand.
CACAGGATGGATTGAAAGTCGGCATTATCGAATATTTCGGTGAACCCGGAGGAATCCCGGTCAGCGGCCGTCTGGGTTCGATTTCCGGATACAGCCGGCAAGGAGAAGTTGCGGTCACCGGATTTGCCCGCAAGTTCGCCAACGAACTGCTCGCCCGTCAGCTCGCCCACGAACAGGGCGGCGGCAGCAACATCAATCTGACGCCGCCGGCACTGTGCGGTTTCATCTTTGAACTGCTGGATGCGTACAAGATCGACTTTCACAGCTATACCCAGCTGATCGGATGCAAGAAAGAGAACGGCAAAATAACCCACGCCATCGTTGCCAATAAAGCCGGTGTGACCGCGATCCCGGCGAAAGTTTTTATCGATGCCACCGGCGACGGCGATCTGGCGGTGATGGCAGGCTGCCCGTTTGAAAAAGGACGGGAAAGCGACGGAAAAGTGCAGTCATCAACGCTGGTTTTTATCATGGGCGGTATCGACCTGTCCCGGCTTCCGGCGTATATAGACGTCCGCAAAGTGTGGAAGAGCGTAGAACGTCCGGTTCCTATCGACCACAGCGTATTCCAGTTCGTGCCCCACGGCGAAGGAACCAACGAAGTTGCCGTCAACATGACCCATGTACTCAACTGCGACTGCACGGTTCCGGAAGATTTGACCCGCATCCGCAAAGAGGCGGTGAAACAGGCGGAATATCTGGTTTACGACTTCTTCCGGAAAGAGATACCCGGCTGCGAAAAGGCATGGATAAGCCACTATGCGCCGCAAATCGGATGCCGGGAAACCCGCCGCATTCTCGGGGATTACTATCTTACCGAAGAGGATATCAAGAGCTATTGTCACTTTGACGATGAGGTGGCGCAAGGCATCTGGGCGATCGACATCCACACACCGGACGGCATCCACCGCGGCTGCGGACACAAGATCGAAAAGCCCTACGGCATACCGTACCGCTGCATCACGCCGCAGGGGATCGACAATGTGTACATTGCCGGACGTCCGATATCGGTCGATCATGTTGCCCACTCCTCATCGCGCATCAACGCGACCTGTATGGCATTGGGCGAAGCCGCCGGATGTGCCTGCAAGGCGGCGATCGCCGCCGGTTCCACAAGAAAAGTGGATGTAAAAGAGCTTCAAAAGAAGATCAAAGCGATGAAGTACACCAAGTTCTGAAACAGAGAACGCACCATCCCCCCTGCCCGCCGCATTTGCAAAACAAGTGCGGCGGGTGTATATTAGGCAAATGATTTTACAGATTTAGAACAATTCCTGCGGCAACACGCAAAATATATTGTGCGAAATACGCGGCTCTCCCGCCGCCGCAGTAAAGATTTTAACAAGAAATGAATCATCAACGAAAAATGATAAATTTGCCGCTCATAACCATTGGAGTATCTGCCTACAACCGGGAAAACTTTTTGCCGGAGTGCCTTGATTCACTGTTGGGGCAAAGCTATTCCAATATAGAGATCATCGTCGTGGACGATGGTTCCGTTGACAACACCCGGAAACTGGTCACAGAAAAATATCCGCAGGTGCGGTATATTTACAAAGAAAACGGCGGAGATGCTTCAGCCAAGAACCTGGCGGCACAAGAGGCGAAAGGCGAATTTATCGTCTTCAACGACTCTGATGACCTCTTTTATCCGGACGCGGTGGAAAAACTTTACGAGGCACTGACCGGAGCGGAAAGAGAGTGGAAGTGCGAAGTCATCGCATACGGCGGATATTCCGGAATCGATGAAAAAGGCAACCGTTACGAAGTCAAGGGCAAAGCCAAAGCTCTGCCGTCGGGAGATATCACGGAAAAACTGTTGTCACATGTTATGGTCAGCAGTTGCGGAACGTTGATGCGGACAGAGACCTTTCTTTCCGGCGGCGGTTACGATGAAAAATTGCGGTGTATGCACGATTGGAAACTGTCGCTGGAACTGTCACTGACCCATCGGTTTGTTTCGGTAAAAAATCCGGTTTTTCTGCGCCGCCGGCACAGCAGTAATCTTTCGGCGACATCCTATAAGGGAACGCTGACCGGCAGCAATGTCTTTGAAGAATTTGTTTCCAACCACCCGGAAGTTGCGGAAAAATTTGCAAAAACGGTCCGGAAACGGAGAGGAGTTCTGCACAGCCGTCTGGCGAGGGAAGCGCGCCGGGAAAATCTGGGCAGAGATATCGAAAAATCCCATCTCAGAACCGCCCTTGCCAGCGACTTCAGGCTCAAATACCTGCTCCGCTTTTTATTTACTTGAGGGCGGTGATCTCGCTTTGCGGAGCGCGCCTTGCTGCGGAAGGGGGGCGGTGATCTCGCTTTGCCGGAGCGCGCCTTGCTGCGCTCGCCGCTCGGGTCGAGGACGCAAGTCCACTCCCCTCGCTTCTCGCTTGCAAAACCCGCCCGGCTGTGCGATATCACCGCCTATAAGCTGGGCTGGAGTTTGTGTCGCCTGACGGCGACCAAAGTAGTTTGTTATGTGCGCCACCTGCCGGTGGCTTATGAACGCCTTGCGGCGTTGTTCGGCGTGAACAAGCTGGGCTGGAGCCTTTTATCGCCGTCAGGCAGAAACAACCACTACCTCTCGCCTGTCCGGCGTTCAGCCGGACGACTGGCGCGCCAACTCCAGCCCACCCGGAATCAGAAGCGATATGAGGGAGTGTACCGGCGGTACTCGACCGAGTGAACGACACCGCAAGGCGCAAGATCGCCCACAGCGCACAGCAAAACCCATAGTCAAATTTACAGTACCGTTGCCGCTGGAGCCCTTAACTGCCATCCCCCCCAAAAAAG
>JAFVZN010000075.1 GCA_017508135.1 Lentisphaeria bacterium
GCCGTCAGGCCGCACCACCATTTTACGCCGTGTTTAAAAAACGAATGATCCAATCGGCGGATGGATCGTGCGGCAATGTCGTGTTTTGCAAGCAAGAAGAGCGGGGAGCATACTCACGTATGTGACCCGCGAGGCGAGCGCTGCAAGGCGCGAGATTGGCCGCGAGACGCCGCCGTCCGTTGTTTTTTGTGAGATGTCTGTGTTTTCAATGGTATCTGCGTGATGATGACTGCGGCAAATATTACCGCGCATCCGGCAAGTTCCCGGGGGGTTAGAACTTCTTTGAGAAAAATCCATCCGCCCAGCACCGCAAAGACTGATTCGAGGCTCATCAGCAGTGTCGCCGTCACCGGATGCAGATATTTCTGGGCGACCATCTGCAAAGTGAATGCGATCGCACTGGAACCGATACCGCAAAATATCCAGAACGGCATAGCCGAATGGATATTTTCTGTCGACCAGGGTTCTCCGGAAAGCAGAGAACCCGCTGAAGCCAGCACCGTTGCAACAAAAAATTGTATACAGGATAACCTCACGCAATCGCACTTCGCCGCATAACGGTCGATGACCATGATATGTATTGAATATATGAATGCGCACGCGATGACGAACCATTCCCCTTTACCGATGGCACCGACACCCCCGCAGAGCAGATAAGAGCCGAAAAGGCTCAATGCGACAGCGATGCAGAGCAGCGGAGATGTTTTGCGTTTGAAAAATATTCCGAGAACCGGGACGATCACGATATACAACGCAGTCAGAAATCCGGTCTTTCCCGCCGAAGTGAATTTCAACCCGGTCTGCTGGCACACCGAAGCTGCCGCGATGACCACACCACAGTAAAAACCGCCGGTGACAAGTTCGCGCCGTTCTGCGGCAGTTTTTGCATTCCCCCACAGAGAAATACGTTTTTCCCGGAAAAGATCGATCACCATGATAACTGCGATCAGTGAAATCACTCCGACCAATGAGCGTAATGATGTAAACAGCATCGGTTCGACAAACTTCATCCCGGTACTCTGGGCGGAAAATGCCACTCCCCAAAGCACTGTTGCAATTATCATCGACGCTGAACCGATAAGTTTTTTCATGATTTCCCCGGAATATCAATATGAATAGAGTTAAAAATACGTTGAAAAAGCGGCAGGCAGCGCAACATATATCACGACACCTGCCGCTGATTCAATCAGCTTTCAGTTTTACTTTGCCGCCTTGATCGCAGCCTGGGCAGCCGCCAGACGGGCGATGGGCACGCGGAACGGACTGCAGGAAACGTAGTTCAAACCGACTTCGTGACAGAAAGCGATGGTGCGGGGTTCGCCGCCGTGTTCGCCGCAGATACCCAGAGTGATATCCTTGCGGACAGCGCGGCCTTTGCCGACAGCGATGCGGACGAGTTCGCCGACCCCTTCGGTATCCAGCACCTGAAACGGATCATAGTCGTAGATACCCCATTTGACATAATCGCCGAGGAATTTACCGGCATCGTCACGGGAGAAACCGCAGCCCATCTGGGTGAGGTCATTGGTACCGAAGCTGAAAAATTCCGCTTCTTCCGCGATTTTGTCAGCGGTGACGGCGGCACGGGGAACTTCGATCATAGTACCGATCTTGATGTCAAGTTTGACCCCTTTTTCGGCTTCGACATCGGCGACAGCTTTAAGGACGACCGCTTTCTGGGCGGCGAGTTCTTTGACATTGCCGACGAGCGGGATCATGATTTCCGGCTTGGAACCCTTGACTGCTGCGGCGGCTTCAGCCACGGCGCGCGCCTGCATGGAAGTAACGGCAGGATATGAGATACCGAGACGGCAGCCGCGATGTCCGAGCATGGGGTTCATCTCATGGAGGCTGGCGACCACATAGCGGATCTTCTCGACAGTAGTTCCGAGTTCGGCGGCAACTTCTGCCTGACCTTTTTCGTCGTGGGGCAGGAATTCGTGAAGCGGCGGATCGAGGAAGCGGATGATGCAGGGACGGCCGTCAAGAGCTTTGAACATCGCCTCAAAGTCGCCTCTCTGCAGCGGAAGCAGAGTATCCAGAGCTTTTTTGAACTGCATCACATCGTCATAGCCATCATCAGCAGAGGTGATTTTGGCGAGCAATTCATCGACACTGCGGACATTCATCGCCTCTTTGATGCGCTTGACCCGTTCGCAGACCAGGATCATGCGGCGGAACGCTTTGACGCGGTCGCCCTCAAAGAACATATGTTCAGTGCGGCACAAACCGATACCTTCGGCACCGAATTTGACGGCGACTTCAGTGTCGTGCGGAGTGTCGGCATTGGTGCGGACACCGAGTTTGCGGTATTTGTCGGCGAGCTTCATGATATCGCCGAAAGGTCCGGAAAGTTCCGGAGCGACGGTTTCGACCTGTCCGAGATAGACTGCACCGGTGGAACCGTTGAGAGAGATGTAGTCGCCCTCTTTGACCAATTTTCCGTCGATGATGAAAGTTTTTGCTTCATAATCGATTTCGATATCACCGCAACCGGCGACACAGCAGCGTCCCATACCGCGGGCGACCACAGCGGCGTGGCTGGTCATACCGCCGCGGGTGGTGAGGATGCCCTGGGCGACGTGCATACCGCCGATATCTTCGGGGCTGGTTTCGATACGGCAGAGAATAACTTTTTTGCCCTCATTTGCCCATGCTTCGGCATCTTCGGCAGAGAAGACCACCTGACCGGTGGCGGCACCGGGGCTGGCGGGCAGACCGGTGCAGAGTTTTTCCGCTTTGGCTTCGGCGGATTTGACAAAGACCGGATGGAGCAGCTGATCGAGCTGCTGGGGTTCAACGCGGAGAACGGCAGTTTTTTCGTCGATAAGAGCTTCATTGACCAGGTCGATGGCGATTTTCACTGCTGCGGCGGCGGTGCGCTTGCCGTTACGGGTCTGGAGCATATAAAGTTTGCCGTTTTCGATGGTGAACTCCAGGTCCTGCATATCTTTATAGTGGTTTTCCAGTTTGATGCGGATGGCGTCGAGCTGTTTGAAGCATTCGGGCATCGCCTCTTCGAGAGAGGGATATTTCGCAGCGCGGTCAGCTTCGGAAACGCCCTGGGCTTCCGCCCATTTGCGGGAACCTTTGATGGTGATCTGCTGGGGAGTGCGGATACCGGCGACCACGTCTTCGCCCTGGGCGTTGATGAGGAATTCGCCGTAGAAAAATTCATTATCACCGGTGGAGGGGTCACGGGTGAACGCAACACCGGTGGCGGAATTGTTTCCGGAGTTGCCGAAGACCATCGCCTGAATGTTGACCGCAGTACCGAGCAGGCCGCGGATATCGTTGAGCTGGCGGTAGCGGATGGCGCGGGGATTGTCCCAGGAATCGAAAACCGCCTGGGCACCGCGATAGAGCTGTTCCATCGGGTCGGATGGGAACTCATTTCCGGTGGCGTTCTTGACGATCTTCTTGTATTCAACGATCAAAGCGCGGAGGTCATTGGCATCAAGTTCGGTGTCGAGTTTGACATTTTTGGCTTTTTTGGCAGCTTCAAGTGCGTGTTCAAATTCATCGAAGTTGACATGAAGCACCACATCGGAGAACATCTGGATGAAGCGGCGGTAGGAATCGAGAACAAAACGTTCATTGCCGGTGAGAGAAATCATCGCTTCGCAGGTTTCTTCGTTGAGACCGAGGTTGAGGATGGTATCCATCATGCCGGGCATACTGGCGGCGGCACCGGAACGGACGGAAACCAGAAGCGGATGCGGTCCTTTACCGAAAGTTTTACCGGTAACCTCTTCGAGCCGCTTCAGCGCAGCGTTGACCTGCGGAGAGATCTTTTCAAAGAGCGCGGCTTTACCGATCACGCCGTATTCGGCGCAGGCTTCGGTAGTGATAGTGAAGCCCGGAGGGACAGGGAGACCGAGTGAAGCCATATCAGCGAGGTTGGCTCCTTTTCCGCCCAGGAGATCCCGCATTTGGGCGGTTCCTTCGGAGGCTCCTGCACCGAAGAAATAAACGAATTTTTTTTCAGCAGTCATAAAACACCTTCTTTTCTTTGTTACTTTATCTTGCTGCGGTTACGAATAATATAATCTCATAATGTACACCCGTTTATACAAAAATGCAAACCTTTTTGCAAAAAAACAGAAAATCCCACAGCTGTCCCATAAAATAAGAAAAACATCCGTTCCCTCAAATTTTTCAGCAAAAGAAAAATTGAATTTTGAAAAAGTGATTTTGGCAGATTCTGTTTTGCCCAGGCAAAACGTGCGTGCCGTCAGGCCGCACCACCATTTTACGCCGTGCTAAAAAAAACGGATGATGCAATCGGCGGATGGATCGTGCGGCAATGTCGTGTTTTGCAAGCAAGAAGAGCGGGGATCCGTCTTCGCAAGGCTCCGCCGGGACAAGGCATACTTGTATCCTCTTCGCTTGTCACGGCGAAATGCA
>JAFVZN010000076.1 GCA_017508135.1 Lentisphaeria bacterium
AAAATCTGTCGCCTTTTCTGGCGGCAGATTTTTCACTCTTTTGTCACGGTTCCGCCCGCGGGGGCCCTCACGTCCCCCGCACCCCCTTGCGTTGGGCTGCCGCACTGCGGAGTGCCACTTGGAGCGGGAGTTTCGTACGGATGGACGGTCGGAGTCAGAGGCAATGCCTACGGGGTTATCTATGTACAAGCAACTCAACACTCTCCGCACCCATCCGTACAGACCGGCATGCACTCAAGTGGCAGTTGGAACTGGCGGCAGCTGACACACTCCAGTCTGCTCCCTCCGAATCAACGCCGCAGGCGTTGCATAAGCCGCGTAAGCGGCGCACCCCACACACTCCAGTCTGCTCCCTCCGAATCAACGCCGCAGGCGTTGCATAAGCCGCGTAAGCGGCGCACCCCACACACTACCCTGGTCGCCGCAGGCGACACACACTCCAGTTGATCCGCCCCGAAATCCACTCCGCCGCAAGCGGCGCGGTGATCGTGCGATGATGACGAAGAAAGTCGGGGGCGACGTGAACTCCCGTTCACGAGTTTCCCCCGACTTTCAAAGTCAGCGCGCACGAGGACGCGCCGTACTCATTTATTTCCGGTCACGCACAAAAGCAAAATACAATGCGGGGATGACGTAGAGCGTCAGCAAAGAGGCGACGGTCAAACCGCCGACCACACCGATACCGCAACTGGCGCGCAGTTCTGAACCCAAACCGGTTCCGAATGCCATCGGCAGCATACCGGCGACTGATGCGATACTGGTCATAACGATCGGACGGAACTTGGATTCTGTCGCTTGCAGCATCGCTTCATGAGTAGACAAACCCTGTTCGCGCAGAACACTGCATTCGTCGATGATAAGAATGGCGTTGTTCACCACGATACCGATCATCATAACGCCGCCGAGCAATCCCATCATGGACATCGGCATCTGGAAGAGCCACAACGTAGCGTACATTCCCAAAAAGCCAAACGGCACGGTGAACATGATAAGGAACGGTTTCGTCCACGATTCCATGATTCCGGCGATGAGCAAATAGGTCAGCAATGCCGCAAGCAGAATAACCTGAATAAACTCTTTCGCTGTTTCATTCATCATTTCCACGTTACCGCTCATGCGGACGTTGTATCCCGGCGGCAGAGCGTTTTTCGCGGTTTCTCCGATAACTTTGGAGACATCGCCCAAGGCTTTGCCCGGAGCGGTGTTGGCAAAGAGCCACATGGTACGCACTTTGTCATAACGGTTGATGACCACCGGACGGGCATCTTCGGTGATGTCGGCAAGGACTTCGGTACTCAACGGCGAGTTGTTTTTGGTTGCCGGCGCGTTCTGCCGGAGCTGGGCTTCCCCGGACTCCTTGTTGTTTTTCACGCGGATGTCGAAAACGCGGGCACCGCTGCGGAAGTCTCCGACTTCGATACCGTCAAGAGTACCGAGCAGGTATTCGTACAGTTTTTCCGCAGAAATGCCCATGTTCTGCAAAATGGTGCGGTTGGGCGAAATGTTGATATTCATCTTGCGTTCGCGGCGGCTGGAGTCAAGGTCGCGGGTAAGTCCGAGCTGCGGCAATTTTTCCATAACGGCGATCTCCGCCGCTTCCAGAACTTCGAGGTCGGGACCGTTGATAACGCACCGGATCTCCGCGCCGCTGCCGCCGAAGGTCGCCGGAATGGAGAGTGTCACCAGACAGTTGTCCATGTATGCCAGCTCGTTACGCAGGATGTCCTGAAGATCGTAGATGGTCTCTTTACGCTCATGTTTATTGGTGGTCTTGACGTTGATCTGACCGATATAAACGGCGGCGGAAACCTGACCGCGGGTACTGTTGGCGGTTCCGATCTGGATGTTCATACCTTTGACGAAATCGTGTTTCTTTATGTGGTCGGCGGCTTCCATGATGAGCCGTTCCGTTGTCTCCAGATTGTAGTAGGTCGGAAACTCGAATTTGATACGGATCTCTCCCTGATCGCAGAAGGGGAGGAAGCTCAAACCGACCTGCGGCACAATGAAGAAATAGATCGCGGCACTCAATGCGATCACTATCAGCAGCAATGTCTTGGGATAACGCGCCGTCCACCGGATACTGCGGTTGAATATCCGGCAGAGCCAGTCATAACCTTTATCCCACGGGATGAACATGGTTTGGATGAGGCTCTTTTTATCCCGGTTGTCCACATTGCCCTTTTTGAGCAGCAGACAGCTCAGGATGGGGGTCAGTGTGAAGCTGACAAAGAGCGAAACCAGTGTCGCCGCCACCATAACTCCGGCAAAGGGGACCATCATACTGCCGATACGGGTGGTCATCATCATCACCGGCACAAAGACGACCACGTTGGTCAGCGCACTTGCCGACACTGCGGCGATAACTTCTCCGGTACCGTTTTCGGCGGCGGTTTTGATATCCTCTTTTCGGTCAAGGTGTTTGTAGATGTTTTCGATGACCACGATGGAGTTGGTGACCAGCACACCCACGGAACACCCCAATGACAGCAGGGTCATGATATTGAATGAGTAATCCAGATACGACATCGCGGCGAAGGTGACGATGACCGAGATCGGCATGGAGATCATAACGATAAAGGTCGAACGCAGGTCATGGAGGAAGAGGAAGAGCAGCACCGCCGTCAGGATGACACCGGTAATGATACTGCTCCACGCATCATCCACGGATGCCTGAATAAATTCACCGGAATCGCGGAACCAGACCAGTTCCATACCGGTCGGAAGTTCTCCGCTTTTCTTCATCTGTTCGACCCGCTTGCGGATGCCGTTGATAACTTCGATAGCGTTGGCTTCTCCCTTTTTTACGATATTGAAGCGGGCGGCGGGTTTACCGTCAACGAACGCCTTACTGCGGACTTCGCGGCTCATCAGTTTGATTTCGGCGATATCGCGCAGATAGATGCGTTTGTTCTGATAGGTTCCGATCTCCATCGACTTGATCTCTTCAAAGTCTTTGAAGTCACCGACAAAGGTAACGTTTTTCTCAACTTTATCCATCTGGATACGGCCGAGGGGCTTGCGGATGTTGTTGGCTTTGAGTTTACTGACGATGTCATTGATGGAAATGTTCATTGCCGTAAGTTTTTCCCGGTCGAGCAGGACGTGGATCTGCATTTCGTTGGCACCGTAAACGCGCACTTCGCCGACTCCGGGAACGGAGGAGAAGCGGTCGGCAATGGTGTCGTCTGCGAAGTCGTAAAGATCATCCTGCGTGCGGTCACCGACCAGAAATGCCTGCACCACTGTGGTGGCGTTGGTATCGATCTTCCGGATGGTCGGCTCTTTGGCACCGTCAGGAAGGTCTTCGCGGATACGGTTGATAGCTTCGCGGATATCGGTGGCGGCAACGTCCACGTTGATGCCCATGTTGAACTCCAACTGGATCTGCGCCTGGTCTTCGATCGCCATACTGGTGACGTGACGGATACCGTCAAGGGAGGAGACCGCGTCTTCGATACGTTTGATGACTTCGACTTCGATTTCCGACGGGCTGGCACCCTGATATTCGCAGCGCACCAGAACGGTAGGTATCTCCATATTGGGGAGAAGGTCGATACTGAGTTTGGGATAAAGCGATGCGCCGATCATAATCAACACGATTATAAATGCCGACATCGCGATCGGGCGGCGCACTGACCATCTGCTTAAAAACATGATTACTTATCTCCTTATCAACATCACTTGGTAATGATCTTCAACAACGCACCGTTGTTGATAAAGGTCTGACCGCTGACAACGAATTTTTTATCAAGGATCCCGGCGGCATTGACGATTTCGCAATTCTGACCGTCGGTGATACCGCGGGTGATATCCACTGATTCGGCGCGGTTGTTTTCGTTGATGGTAAAGGCGATATAGCGGTCGTTGGCACGGAGCAGCAACGCATCAGTGGGAAGACCATACGCCTCTTTTTCCGCGAGGATGATGTTCAGTTCGCAGAGCATACCGCTGACCATGCTGGCTCCTGCCGGCAGCTGGGCTTTCAGTTTGAAAGTGCGGCTGGTCGGGTCGATGCCCGGAGCTTTATAGGAGACCACGCAACGCTGTTTTTTGCCCTGATTGTCGATAAATTCCACGGCGGTCTTGCCGACATTGACTTCGTTGAAATAGACGGAACTGATGTAGCAGACGATCTCAAATTTGTCGGGATTTTCCAGTTTCAGAATATTCTGTCCGGTGGAAACAAACTCGTTTTCTTCCACAAAGGTTTCAAAGACCACGCAATCAAACGGGGCGCGGATAATGGAGTCGTCGAGATTCTTTCTGGCGATGGCGAGGTTGCTGCGGGACTGTTTGAGCTGGGCTTCGGCATTGACTACGGAAGCCTGTGCGTTCTGGACTTCCATTTCTGCTTTTTTGTACTCGGTTTCGGCACTTTCAAAGTTCGCCTGACTGATGGCGCGGGAGTCGCGCAGGGTAAGGGCGCGCTCATAATCAAGTTTGGCCTGACGGCGGCTGATCTCCGCCATCCTCAGCGCGAACTGCGCGCTTTGAAGTGCTGACTCTTTGACCTTGATCTCATCCTCTTTGACTACGACCTGGTTTTTCAAAACCTGCCGGTCGATGCTGAAAAGGATATCGCCGGTCTTGCGGCGGTCGCCTTCTGAAACCTTGAGTTCTTCCAGAGTGCCGCTGATTTTTGCGGAGATCATCGCGTACTCCACCGGGGAAACTATGCCCTGGACCGGGAGGCGTTTGCGGAACAACTGTTTCTGTAAAGTACTGACATTCACGCGGGTGACGCGCTCCTGAAAGGTTTTCGCCTTCTCTTTTTTGCAACCTGCGCTGAAAATCAGCATGGAACACGCTGTCACACCAAGCAAACTGTATTTCCAGTTCAACATTTCTTCTGAATCTCCTGTTTTGTTAAATTACTAAAAAGTTATAGGAAATTTACTTGCAAATATGGAAACTTGCAATATATTAAAACAGCAATCTTGATAAATGAAAGGTTATTGATTTTATGGTTACACTGCGCCAACTCCAAAATTTTCTTGTACTTGCCGAAGAATTGCATTTTGCGCGCGCCGCTCAGAGGCTTGGAATTTCTCAGGCGGCACTGAGCAACGAGATCAAAAAACTTGAGAACTCCATCGGGTGTCAGCTCTTTGACCGTTCCGACCGCTGGATGATAAGACTGACGGAGGCAGGAGCGATCTATCTGCGGCAGGTCAAAGGAGTTCCGGAGATAATGAATGATGCCGGACAGCTTGCAAGAAAGGCATCCCGCGGGGAAAACGGAACCATCTCCATCGCGGTCTCCGGTTTGATTTATGCCTATATCGACATCGGACAGCTCTGCCGTAATATGCTTTATAAATATCCGGAAGTGAAACTGCGTATTTACGATACGCTGGTTTCGCCTGCAACCGCTGACCTGGTGCGTTCCGGAAAGTGCGATATCGGATTTTTTGCTTCCAGCAACATTTCGCAGCTCCCGGAAAATCTGGAGTTCCGCAAACTCAACATGATACCGCTCTCTTTTGCGATACCGGCAGCTCATCCGCTGGCGCACAAGAAAGATTTGAAGATACAGGATTTCAAAAACAGCCACTTTATCTTCCCTCCGGCGGAAGAGACACCGCGACTGCGGAAACATTTTGAAAGTTTCTTCTTCAAGCACTGCCAGTGCGCGCCGCTGATAGTGCATGAAGTGGCTGGTGTCAACGGTTCATTGCAGCTGGTGCGGGCGGGGTTGGGTATTGCGCTGATACCGAGACCGCTGACCAATCTTTCCGAAAAGGGGGTGGTTTTGCGGGATGTTCCCATCGGCATCGAGCGTTTTGTGGTTGCGGCGTGGGATGAACACAATTCATCCGTGGTACTTCGCAACTTTATTTCGATGCTGAACTATCCATCCGGAACATAAAACCTCCGGCAGCTTGATACTCCGCTTTGCCCTTGAAAAGTTTTTTCCCCTCTTCCTGCGAACTGCAATTTTCCCGTGAAAGTTCAGTCCTGGCGTTGGAATTTGCCCCGGGTCTCGGGGATGAAGTGGACAGCGACCGCGCCGGTGACGGCGAGGACGAGGAGACAGATAAAGAGTTTCAAATAGGCTCCGGAAGAGTGGATGACGACACCCTCTTTTATTACCGGGTTGCCGAACTTATCGAGGAACCAGCCGACAAGAGGGGAGAGCAGGACGACTCCGAGGTAGTTGGTCATGTTGTAAAAACCGGCACTGCGGGTCATGGTTCCGGGAGAACCGAGTTCCTGAGCGGTGAGTGAGAAGGAGATCAGCGTTCCGGAGGCGATGGCGAAGCTGATGAAGCAGGTGACAAAGACCCATGACGGCAAATTGAAATAGAGCGCGCAGCACATGACGGAGATATTGATGACTTCCAGAGACGAAGCGAAAATCATCAGGGGTTTCCGGCGGTTGCTGCATAATCTGGTCAGTGTTGCCGAACTCATAAGAACCGTCATACAGACGAGGGTCAACGCGAAGATCACGCCTGCCGCTGCGCCGGAACTCATACCGGCGGCATCGTGGAGCAGTTTTTTCCCGACTACGGTTTGAATGACGAAGTAGATGGCGAAATTCAGCGTACCGCAGAAGACATCGAGCCACAAGTGGAGATTGGCAAACATCCGGCAGGTCTCTTTAAGTCCGGAGGTTTTGTTTACCGTTGCAGGAACGGAGGAGGCTTTACCGTCTTTAGTGGAGTAGGCGATCAGGAACCAGATGTAGAAAAAGAGTGAGAGCAATCCTGCCGCCAGCAGAACGTTTCGCCACGGGAACGCGGCAGTCAACCGTTCAAATGGCAATGTTCCGAAGAGGCCGCCGGCATAACCGCAGACAAAGACCACGCCGATCATAACGGAATAGTTTTCTCTGCCGAAGAGACGGTCGGACTCCCGGAGGAGGCTCAAATACATGGTTCCGGCACCGATACCGGCGATCATGCGGGCGGTGTAGATCAGCGCATGGTTGTTCAGCAGCGGGAAGGCGATCACTCCGGAGCAGAAGAGCAAACCGCCGAGAGTCACCACTTTTCTTGCTCCGAAACGGTCGACCAGATAACCGATAAAGAGCTGGGAGAGCGAGTAAATATAGATAAAGGCCGCGCCGATGTAGGTGACGTGGACGGCATCCATTGAGAGGTCGTTCTGCAGTTGATTGAAGATTTGTCCGGGGATGGCAGTGCGCTGAAAATAGCTGGTGGAATAGAGCAGTGTCAGCGGAACAAAAAGCAGAAACACCCGTTTGCGGGACCAGATTTCCTGAAAAAATCGAGACATTCGGTTATTACGCTTGCAAAAAAGCGTCCTCCATGATACATTATAGTTGAAAGTAATTTGTTTAATATAGCACCCGGGAACGGGTTTGTCAAAGGTGGTATATGGATTTCAACCTTGCAGAATTTGCCCGGAACGCGGGAGTTGCCGCGCCGGAGGAGTTTGTTTGCCGATGTGAAACGTTGCGGCAGTTTCTGGAAAAGTACAATGAATCGGTCAATCTGACCCGGATAACCGGTAAAAACGAGTTTAACGTGAAGCACGCCGCCGATTCACTGCTGCTGCCGATGGTGTTCCCGGAGTTCCGGGAACAGGCGGTGCGTATCGCCGATATCGGATGCGGAGCAGGCTTCCCGTCGCTGGTGCTGGCACTGGCGTTTCCGAAGTGGGAGATATGCGCCATCGATTCCATCGGTAAAAAAGTGACCTTTGTCCGGCTTGCCGCAGAGATGCTGGGCTTGACCAATCTGACTGCGATACAGGGGCGGGCAGTGGAACTCAACCGCAAAGCGGAATATCAGAACAACTTTGATATCGTGACCGCGCGGGCAGTTGCGCCATCGCCGAAGATATACCGGGAAACGGAACGGTTTACGGTGAAAAGCGGCAGATGGATATTTTATAAAACGCCGGGACAGGCGGCGGAGGAGCTGCCGGAACTGCAGAAGATATCAAAGGTGAAGTGGACGGTCACGCCGGAAACCGAATTGCCGGGAGATGCCGGAAGCCGGGTGTTCACGGTGGGAGAGCGCAAGTGAAATACTTTATCGAAAGATATCGCGGATTCTTCAAACTGGCGATATTGTTTCTGGGAGCAGTGCCGCTGATACTGGCATTGGACGGGCTGGTCGGGAGCGTGCGGAACGGTTCGGTAACAGGAGTGCTGGCGTGTGCATTCACTCTGGTACCGGCACTGTATATCTTCGGTATGACCGCTTCATGTTTGTATTCCGGAGCAATGGCGCGGGGCGTGGTGGATTTTCTGCTTTATCCGCGCAACTATCTGAAAGAACCTCCGGTGGTGATTTCCCGGCAGAAAGGGTTGATCGCCAACGGCGAGTATCAGCTTGCTGAAACTGAGTTGTGCGAAATGCGGATGGCAAGACCGGCGGCACCGGAGGTCGCGCTGCTGCTGGCAGAGCTTCATGCGGTACACTTCCGGTCGCCGGAAACGGCGGTGGGAGATATCGTTTATTACCTGAGCCGGCGGAAGTTACGGCATCATCCGCTGAACTTGACCATGATGCTCCGTTATGCTGATTTCCAGCAGGAGCTTGGCGAATTTGCAGCGGCGGCAGATTTGTTGAAACACGAATCCGGAAGATTGCTCTACACCGCCCGGGAACGCAAAGTTCTGGCAGAACGCTCTGCCGCGCTGGCAAGACGTGCTGTGTAAACGCTGTTGCGGTCACTTTTTGAAAAACGGATCAAGCTCGGCTTTATCTTCTGCCCGCTGACGTTCCAGTTCGGCAGTATCGTATGGTCTGGCGGGAATTTTGCTGATGATCTGGTTCAAAAAAGAGTTGCGGTCAACGATGGTTCCGGCGATGATGTCATCTTCGCAGAAGCGGGAGATAACGATCTCACCAAAGGAAAAGCGGCCGCGGTCATGGACGAGATAGATGGTTCCGTCAGCATCCTGCACGGCATCGGGATAGGAGGAATCCCCCCGGTCGATCACCAGAGAATGTTTCCAGGTGCGGCCGTCATCATCGGAGAGGAAAGCGGTCATGCGGGTGCGTTCCCGGTTGGCAGGGGATTGGCGGCGGCTGTCATTTTTTACCAGCAGGACATTGCCGGAGTGAAGGCGGCGCAGGAAAAAGCGGGCAGAAGGATCGGCGATCCCGGTCAGGCGGGCATCACTCCAGGTCGCGCCGCCGTCCTGAGAAAAACTTTCCGCCAGAAAACCGACACCGACAGCAGTGCGGGCAAGGAACCACAAAGTACCATCCCGGCGTTCCAGTATCATCGGTTCGTCAAAGTTTCGCGGACAACAGCGTTTGGCCGCTTTGCGGCGTGTCCAGGTCGCGCCGTTGTCAGCGGATTCGGAGTAGTGGTAGTTCCCTTCGCGGAAGTCGTAGGCGCAGAGCAGCCAGCGACCGTCGCTGAGGACGGTCGGCTGACAGCGGAGGAAACCGGGGGTGATGAAGCGCGGTTCCGACAGGGAAAGTTTTTCTGCATCCGGATCATCGCAGACGGAGGCAAAGGTGGAGAGGTGGTGTTCATCATCGAAGGGATAATGAAAGTCGCGCCGGGTCCAGAATATCCACATTTTACCGGAGGGATCGAGAAAGAGCTGGATGTCGATACAGCAGATAAGCTCTTTTCTCAAACTGGGAATGACCAGGAGCGGCTCACTCCAATGGCGGCCGTTGTCATCGCTTCTGACCAGAACGTTATAGTTGCGCAGCGACGGTTCGCGGCTGCCGCCGGAGTACCACCCGGCATAAAGTCTGCCTTTCGGTGTGCGCAGGATGGTGGGACATCCCTGCCAGAAACGTTTGGCTTCATCAAATTCACTTCCGGGAGAAAAATTTAAAACGCCGTGCATACCAAAAATCCTTTCATTACCCGCATCGACGGAGAATATATCACATTCCGGAAAATTTTCAAGCTGCCCGGACGGATAAAGAACAGGAATCAAAAAAAAAACAGGTAATGTCCCAAATTTGGAGAGACTTCGATATCCGGATTTATGACAACTTTTATCGCCTCTGGTAAAATATACCATTTGTTGCGTGTTTTGTCAACACGGCAAAAAAGAAAGCTCTGCCGCAATCGGCCGCCGAAGGTTTGATTTTTATGGGACAGCTGGGAAAAAATAAAGGCAATATGCAAATACACCCCGGTGTTGTAAGAGCCGGACGCAGCCGGTTCTCCCACACCGCCACACTTGATATAACAGAACAGCGACAAAAACAGCGGACTGCGATTTGCATAATGCCCGAAGAAAAAATTTTCTTACACTCTATAATAGTGCCGCCTCCGGGGAAATCTTTCAGCAGAAATGATGAAAGATTGAAAAAAAATGCACAGATATCCCATAATTTTTCAAAAACAGTGTTTTTTATCACTGTTTGGGGCGGAGGAGAAAGGTTTGATTTTTTATGGGACAACTGTGATTTTTTTGTAAAAAAGCAAAACTTCGGCGAAAAAATCCGGTTATTTTCTTCGGCGATATGTGGCAATATCAACTCTTATATGCTATATTAATTTTGGTAACACCGGTTTTACAGAAAGAGGTCTATTTATGAATAAAATCATGGTATTGTTTGCGGCGTTGGTGCTGGTCGTGATGAGCGGCTGTGCTGACCCGGTCGTGTTTGCAGAAGTGTTCCAGCTGGAGAAAGGACAGGAGATATATACCCGTTACAACCTCTGGTACGATGATCCGGAAGAGGTGAGCTGTCTCAATATCCAGAGCGGCGCATTCATCCCCATCGGCAGTGTTATTGAACCCATCGGCACGGACAGTTTCCCTGAGCGCATCCGCTTCCGCGACAGGAAAAGCGGCAAAGTTTTTGCCATCCGCTTTGAAGAAGCCTACCGTCTCTGCACCATGCGCGATTTTATCGCGATGACTTTCAGCAGTGAAAATCCGCTTGCATCCATTCCGGAAAAGAGCGAGCAGGAGAAAAAGATCAAGGCGCGTATCGTCCGGGGCGAAGTCGTTCCCGGCATGACCCGGCGCGATGTGGAGTTGGCTTACGGTCCGCCGCCGGCGATCCGCACTCCGGACAAACGCAACGAAAGCTGGATCTACTGGCGTACACCCACTCAACAGATCCGGGTGGTGTTCCGCGATGATGTGGTGCGCAGTATCATCAACACTGATGCCGGATTGTGATCTTAAGTATGAGTACGGCATATTTTTCGGCAGAGGAACTGGCTTTTGCTTCCGGCGGCAGATGGAACGGTGACACATCGGTGCTGCCTGCGGCGATGGGAATATCCACCGACACCCGGAGCGATGGCAGCGGGAAGATATTTTTTGCTCTTTCCGGAGTGAGTTTTGATGCACACGATTTTCTGGATAAAGCGGCGGCATCCGGCTGCTGCGCCTTGTGTATAAGAAAAAATTTTACCGGTTCCCGTCCGGCACTTCCCTGTCTGGAAGTTGACGATGTTTTATCTGCATATCAGCAGACGGCCAAGTTTCACCGCAACCGTTTTCCCGCGTTGAAGGTCGCCGCCGTCACCGGCAGTGTCGGCAAGACCAGCACCAAAGAGATGGTGCGGGCGATATTGACCGGATATACCGGAGATGCTGAAACGGTTCTGTATACCATCGGCAATACCAACAACCATATCGGCGTACCGCAGAATTTATTGCGCCTGAATGAAAATCACCGTTACGCCGTTATCGAGATGGGAACCAGTGCCCCCGGCGAGATCGCGCCGTTGTCCGCCATGGCGGAACCTGATGCCGCCGGAGTGAATTCTATCGCTCCGTGCCACTTGGAAAAACTTATGGATTTGAACGGTGTCGCCGCCGAAAAAGGTACTGTTTACTCGCATTTGAAACGCGATGGCATCGCGGTCATGGGGGCAAACGTACACGGCAGGGGGATCCTTTCCCGGGCGGCGGGCGCGCATAAGGTGTTGACTTTCGGCAGTGACAGTGGGAACTGCGATGTCGCAGTGAACTATCTGCGCGGCGACCTGAGCGGAAGTGAATTTGAACTTATCTTTTCTTCAAGCGGCAAACGTTTCACCGTAAAATGGGCGTTGTCCGGAGTTCATCAGGCGTTGAATGCCGCTTGCGCCGCTGCCTTGACGCTGGCACTGGGTATACCGGAGGAGGCGATAGCTTCCGGCTTGACACAGACCACGCTGCCCGGACAGCGGATGAAGCAGACCGTTATTGATGATGTCACTTATGTCAACGATGCGTACAATGCCAATCCTGCCAGTATGCGGGCACTGCTCAAATTGATAAAGTCCGGTATTGCTCCGGAAAAACTGGTTCTCTGTCTCGGAGAGATGCGGGAACTGGGAGTTGACAGCCGCAAGGAGCATATCGACTTGCTGAAACTTGTTGCTGAAGATTTTCCCTCTTGCCGCCTTATTACCATCGGAGAGGGATTTGCCGGTATAGCCGGGAACGGAAAATTTTTCCGTAACAGCACCGATGCCGCAGAGTATCTGCTCTCCATCGTGCGCCCCGGAGATACTGTCGTTGCCAAAGGTTCCAACAGCAACCGGGTCGCGCTGGCTCTGCCGGAGGCGGCACGATGACTCCGGAGGCAGAACTGCTTGCCCGCGAAGCGGCGGAGGTGATAAAACGTTTCCCCGGCCGTGCCGTAACGGCAGATTCCCGGAAGGTGAATAAAGGCGATATCTTTGTCGCTGTAAACGGCGTGAGTTTTGACGGTAAAACGTTTATCCCGGATGCGGTGAAGCGCGGAGCTGAAGTTGTCGTATATTCCGGCTCGGTGGATGAGTATTTGCCCGGAGTGGAGTATGTTTCCGTATCGGACAGCCGCAAGACAGTCTCTTATCTTTACCGGGAACTTTACGGCAAGCCGGATGAAACGGTGAAACTTTACACCGTTACCGGAACCAACGGCAAGACGACCAGTGCCTATTTGCTCAACTTTTTTCTCCGGAACGCCGGTGTCCCGTGCGGGCTTTTTTCCACCGTGGAATACCGGGACGGGAAAGAGGTCATCCCCGCCAGCCATACGACCCCCGATGCCGGACAGTTTTTCCGTCTGCTTGCCCGGATGAAGAATAACGGTCTGCAAGCGGCGGCGATGGAAAGTTCCAGCCATGCGCTCGCGCAGAACCGTCTGGATGCCGCCGGTATCCGGGGGGCGGTATTCACCAATCTGACCGGCGATCATCTGGATTTCCATGTGACGATGGAGAACTATTTTGCCGCCAAAGTGAGATTGTTCACCGAACTGCTTGTTCCGGGCGGAACGGCGGCGGTAAATATTGACGACCCATACGGGCGCAAACTTGCGCTTATGCTCGGGGATGCCGTGGCAAGTTTCGGAACTTCACCGGATGCGGTGTTCCGGATAACGGATATGGAAAGTTCGCCGTCCGGGGTGAGTTTCAATTTGACATACAAAGATACCGTATTGCCGGTAAGATCATGTTTGTCCGGAGCGTACAATATCCACAATCTTGCCGGAGTGTTGACACTGCTGTGGGCGGAAGGTTTTGATCCGGAAAAACTTGCCGCGTGTGCCGCGCTGCCGTTTCAGGTTCCCGGCCGTCTGGAGAAGGTGGAAACGGCATCGCCCGCACAATTCTTTGTTGATTTCGCCCACACCGATGATGCGTTGCGCAACGTGCTTACCGCCGTGAAGCCGTTTGTCAAAGGTAAACTCTTTGTGGTCTTCGGAGCGGGAGGCGACCGGGATAAAAGCAAACGCCCCCGGATGGGGCTGGCGGCGGCGGAGTATGCCGATATAATTGTTGTGACCAGCGACAATCCGCGTTCCGAAGAGCCGGAAGCGATCATAGCCGACATTGTTTCCGGTATCCCGGAGGGCGTTACCTTCCACACGGAAGTTGACCGGAAAGCGGCACTGCTTTATGCGTTGAAGCACGCGACTGCCGGTGATGTGGTCATAGTTGCCGGAAAGGGGCATGAGGATTATCAGGAGATCGCCGGAGTGAAGCACCATTTCAGCGACCGGGAAATATTGGAAAATGGTTGATAAACTCTCTTCTTACATCAGTAAATTCTATGCTCCGGCAGAATATCCGGCACTGGCGGCGCAGGCGGAACGGTGGCGCAAGTCGCGTCCGCTTGCCGGAAAACATATCTTTGATGCCACGCCGGTGTTCCGCAACACCATGGTAAAATATTACGCTCTGCTTTGTGCCGGAGCGGAAGTCACTGCCGCCGTCGGTGAAAATATCCCGTGTGACCGGGAGATCTGCCGTATTTTGCCGGAGTTCGGTATCCGTGTCGCCGATGCCGTAGCGCGGGGCGAAACCTTTGATGTTGTCGCTGATTGCGCAGGAAGTTCCCGCTGTGTCCGGAGCCGGAGCGGTTATGTGGAGCTTACCCGGAGCGGGCTGGATCATTACCGGAACTGGGAACAGCCGGTCTTTTCCGCTGATTCCGGGGTGTTGAAAAAACTTGAGACCATCCTCGGTACCGGAGAGGGGTTTCTGCGGGCGATGAAACAGCTCAAATATGATGATTTTTCCGGAAAAAAAGTGCTGGTATTCGGAGGAGGGAAAGTCGGTCGCGGCGTGGCGCATTACGCCCGGTGTGCCGGAGCGCAGGTGACGGTCGCTGATATGAAAAAAGTCGATTTGCCGCCGGATATCACTTACCTTGATGCGGCGAACCGGGAGGCGGTCGTCGCCGCGATACGCGGGGCATGGTGCATTGTTTCCGTGACCGGTGTTGCCGGAGCTTTGTCACCGTTTGCGGCGGAACTTGCCGGATCCGGTGCCATTATCGCCAATATGGGTGTGGAAGATGAGTTCGGCGCGGAACTTCCGGCATCGCGTGTGCTGAATGAAAAGCATCCGTTGAACTTCATTCTGGATGAACCTACTCACCTGAAATATATTGATGCCACGATGGCACTCAACAACTGCGGCATTGAAAAACTGCTCTTTGAAACCTTGCCCTGCGGAATAAATTTTCCCTCTTGCGAGTTGGAGCGTGCCATTGTTCAGGATATCAGGAATGGCGGGGTGATTGCAAGCGAAATGGAGTTTATAGTCGCGGAACTTTATTGAGTAATCTCCCTGCGGCGGCGCATTGCGGGCAATCTCGCGCCTTGCGTCGCTCGCCGCTCGGGTCGAGTACAGTCGTACACTCCCCTCGCTTCTCGCTTGCAAAACACGACCTTGCCTCACACTGCATCCGCCGAAATACTCCAGAAAATCTCCCTTCGGCGGTGCATTGCGGGCAATCTCGCGCCTTGCATCGCTCGCCGCTCGGGTCGAGTACAGTCGTACACTCCCCTCGCTTCTCGCTTGCAAAACACGACCTTGCCTCAC
>JAFVZN010000077.1 GCA_017508135.1 Lentisphaeria bacterium
GGGGCAGGGAAAAAGTTTTTCCCTTCCCCCGCATCACCGCTCCTTATCATAAACAATGCTTTGTTCAGAAAGTTTTTCCTTTGGGCAGAAATATGGCAAAGGTCGTTCCCTTTCCCGGTGTGGAGGAAAGTTGTATGCTGCCCTTGTGGTTGGCAATGATACCGTGTGCCATGGATAAGCCCATTCCGGTACCGGAGCCCACCGGCTTGGTAGTGAAGAACGGTTCAAAAATACGCGATGCTATCTCCGGCGGCATACCGCAGCCGTTATCCCGGATGATGATCGCCAGATAGTCGTCCGGCGTCCTGTTTTCTTCATTATCCGGCGGCGGAACAAACTTCACCGGAGAATCGGCTCCGGCAGCGGCAAAGAGTTCCAGCTTGGCATTTATGCTGCCTTTCAGTGCATCGACCGAGTTCAGCAGCATATTTATCAACACCTGCTGGATTTGAAAACTGTCGGCGGCAATGATGAAATCCGGCGGCGGAAGTGTAACTTCAAAATCTATTGCCGCAAGTTTTTGAGGTGACATCAGCATCCGGCACTGTTCAAACATCTCCCGGAGGGAAATATTGACGACATGATACTTTCCCCTGCGGGCAAACCCGAGCATCTGCTGAGTGAGTTTGCCAGCCTGTTCCGCGATTTTTCCGATTTTGGCAAGGTGCTTTTCCAGAGCTTCGGGATTTCCCCGGTCGAAGAATGCTGCCGCATCGACGTAACCAAGTATCGCGTGGATGCAGTTGTTGAAGTCGTGGGCGATACCGCCGGCAAGGATGCCCAGGGATTCCAGCCGCTGGGA
This sequence comes from Lentisphaeria bacterium, assembly GCA_017508135.1. Lineage (GTDB taxonomy): Bacteria > Verrucomicrobiota > Lentisphaeria > Victivallales > Victivallaceae > UBA1784. The sequence goes on from JAFVZN010000077.1 coordinate 803, forward strand.
GTGGTTCAACTGTTCGGTCAGAGTCTCCTTTTCCCGGGCGAATTCTCTTTCGGTGGTGATATCGCGCGCGGTCATCACAAACAGCATCTGGCGGTGCATCTGCACCGGAAAGATGGATGCCTGAAGCAGAGCGTTCTTATCATTGGAAAGTTTTACCGTACATTCAAAGTGTTTCGGGGCATGGAAGGTGTTCTTCAAATCAAGTTCATTGTTTCCGGTGATATCGATAAGTTTTTTCAGCGGCTGTCCGGTGATGGAAGCGTTTTTCGTGGTACGGAAGAGCTCTTTTGCCGCGATGTTGGCATCCATTATTCTGCCCCGGTCATCGCAGGTGAGGATGATCTCTGTCGAATGGTCAAATACGGCATGGAAACGGTTCTGCCATTCCAGAAGATTTTTTTCCGTCTCCTGCAGTTTGCCGTAACTGCCGAAAAAGGCAAAGACAAAGTCCAGCACTCCGACCCGCGTATCAGTGACCTCAGTTTCAAAGCGTTCAATGTACACCACCAGGAGTGCCGCCAGTATCACGATGGCGATCAAGCGCGCGTAAAAGTCGCCGTTGAACATCTGCAGGATACTGCCCCCGGCGACCACGGAGGCGATCCCCGGCAGCAATCCGGCAAGCAGAGTTCCGGGCAATGCCAGCATGATCGCCCATTTGCGCGGCATCCCCCAGATCGTCAGGCGGTTGTAAAGCATCGGCAGACAGAGCAGTTCAAAAAAGTGCGATACCGCCAGAACATTTACCGTCATTCTGCCGGAACTCAGCAGAGCCTCCAACGCGCCGCCGTAGAGTCCGGGAAAGAGGGAATATCCGGTCCAGCTGCATTGCAGCCGGGTGATCTGTCCGATATAGATGTAAATAAGAAAAGATACGATCACTCCCAGCAATACCCGCTGCGCCGCCAATACCCCCTGCATGATGTAAACCAGAAGAAATGTGGTCAATGCCGGGATCCCGATCGCCACTTCGCCGACGTGAAACGTGGTCGTTCCCCAAAGTACCGCGCGGATATCCGCTGCGGCGACCCAGCGGTCAAAGGTGAAAAGCAGCGCGACTACCATGAGAAAAGCACTGTCGCCGATGACCTTGCGCTGATGATAAAGTGCCAGCAGTACGACAAAGAGAAAGAGCATCTCCATCAGCACCATCGAAAGCGCGTAAATGTATTCGACCATGGAAACGCTCCTTTCTGTCGCGTAAAGTTTTGCTGTCAGCGGTTTATTTCGTCAATGTCGGCACCCAGCGCGCGGAGTTTCTCCGGCAGACGTTCATATCCGCGATAGATGACATCGGCATTGTCGATGCGGCTGTCACCTTTGGCGCAGATGGCGGCGATAACCATCGCCATTCCGGCGCGGATATCCGGGCTGGACATGGCAATGCCGTGCAGATCAGCTTTGCCGGTGATGACCACCCGGTGCGGGTCGCAGACGATGGCATTTGCCCCCATGCTGATCAGGCGGTCGGCAAAATATATCCGGCTTTCAAACATCTTTTCAAAAAACATCACCGTACCCCGGCACTGGGTGGCGGCAACGATGGTACAACTCATCATATCCGAAGGATACTGGGGCCAGGGACCATCGGATATCGTGGGGATATGTCCGCCGAAGTCGGTCTTTATCACCGGGTTCTGATTGCCGGGAAGATAGATGTGATCCGGGTGGAGTTCCATCGTCACGCCCAGACGTTCAAAAACGCGCCGGAGCATCCAGTAATTGGGGATGGATGTGCCGTGGATGGTGATCTCTTTGTTGGCAGCGACGGCGAGAGCGAGGAAACTTCCGGCTTCGATATGGTCGCCGCAGACGGTGTATTCACAGCCGTGGAGTTTTTCCACACCTTCGATGACCAGAGTATTGCTGCCGATGCCGGAAATCGATCCGCCCATGGTGTTTATCAGCCGGGCAAGGTCGCAGACGTGGGGTTCGCTTGCGGCGTTGTAGAGGGTGGTTTTACCCTTGGCGACGGCGGCGGCGATAATGATCTGTTCGGTGGCGGTGACACTGGCTTCATCAAGAAACAGTTCCCTGCCGGTAAGACCGTTGGGGGCGCGGAACTTATAAGTCAGAGTGTCCGGTTCCATCTCCGCGCCCAGCGTGGTCAGACCGTAAAAGTGACCGTCCAGACGGCGGCGGCCGATGACATCCCCGCCCGGCGGATACAATTCCGCACTGCCGCACCGGGCGATCAGCGAGGAAGCAAAGAGGATGCTGGTACGGTTGCGGGAACAGAGTTCCTGCGGGATGGTGGTGGTTTTGACCTTGGAACAGCGAAAACGCAAAGTGTTGTTTTCAAAGGTGAAATCTGCGCCGAGGGTACCGGCGATATCCAGCATGGTGCGGACATCGAGAATATCCGGAACGTTGTGCAGAACGACCTCTTCATCCGTCAGCATAACAGCCGAAAGCATCGGCAGTGCCGCATTCTTATTTCCTGAAATAGTAACACTTCCGCCGTTGAAGGCACCGCCTCTTATCTGTAAACTCTGCATCATCATCTCCCCTGATCTCTGTTTTTCCCGGTAAAATTTTTCATGGGGATAATATAACCTTGATACCCGGATTATCAAGCACTGTTTTCAAAAAAGTTGTTATTGTCTCATTTCTTGTGAAATCAAAATTTCGGCGGCAGGGGCGGGAACTGGAGTGTCTGGGGTGTCAGCTGCCGCCGGTTCAACTGTCAATTGAATGCATGCCGTGGGGGCGGTGATCTCGCTTTGCCGGAGCGCGCCTTGCTGCGGATGGAGGGGCGGTGATCTCGCTTTGCCGGAGCGCGCCTTGCTGCGCTCGCCGCTCGGGTCGAGGACGCAAGTCCACTCCCCTCGCTTCTCGCTTGCAAAACCCGCCCGGCGGTGCGATATCACCGCCTATGAGCTGGGCTGGCGTGTGTGTCGCCTGACGGCGACCAGGGTAGTGTGTGATGTGCGCCGCTTGCGCGGCTTATGAACGCCTGACGGCGTTGTTCGGTGTGTGCGGATGTGTACGGCGAGTGTTGAGTTGCTTGTACATAGATAAAACCGTTGGCATAGCCCCATACTCCAGCAGCTCCCCGCTCCAAGAGGAACTCCGCAGTGCGGCAGCTCCTCCAATCGGTTTGCCGCTCACTCCAACGGCTCCACCCCCGCTCCCAATGGCGACAGGCAATACGCCAGCCAACGCAAGGGGGTGCGGGGGACGTGAGGGCCCCCGAGGGCGGAACCGTGACAAAAGAGTGAAAAATCTGCCGCCATAAAAGGCGACAGATTTTTCGCAATTTTGGCACATTCAGA
>JAFVZN010000078.1 GCA_017508135.1 Lentisphaeria bacterium
GGAATCACACACATGTTACCGTAGCATAACTTTGGGAATCTGTCAAGCAGTTGCTCTTCACCTTTGGCTCCGACGAGTGAAAATACCCATTCTCGCCAAAGGGAGCAACTGCTATCTGATAACCGGGGAATAATATACAAGAATATGAAGCGGAAATCATCACCGATAATGGAACATTCAGCCGGACAGTCGATTTAAGCAAACACTCGTTCAACGAATTTGTCATAACTCTGAAATAAGGAATTTACAACTGTGAAAATCGATCCATCAACTTTGAAGATCACCGATATGCGCTTTGCCGAGATCGACGGCGCGCCCAAACGGTGTACTTTGGTCAAACTTTATACCAATCAGGGCTTGGTCGGCTACGGCGAAGTACGCGATGCTTCCAGTGCCACCTACGCCGCCATGCTCAAAAGCCGTATTCTGGGGGAAAACCCCTGCAACGTGGAAAAGATCTTCCGCCGCATCAAACAGTTCGGCGGCGATTCCCGGCAGGCAGGCGGCGTTTGCGCTATTGAAGTTGCCTGCTGGGATATTGCCGGAAAAGCGTGGGGCGTTCCCGTCTGGCAGCTTCTTGGCGGCAAGTTCCGCGATAAGATCCGCTGTTACTGCGATACCGACAGCGAAGGTCACGGCAGTGATATGGGAAAAGCTCTCAAAGCGCGCATGGAACAGGGCTTTACTTTTCTCAAAATGGATTTGGGTATTGAACTTTTGATGAATGTTCCCGGCGCGCTCTCTGCGCCGCTGGGCTTCATCGAAACAATGAAAGAGTACAAGCAGGTCTTCAAAACACCGCATGGTTCCATCAATCCCTCCGCCATGCGCGGTGCGGCGTATGATCTTTTTAATACCGCGCACCCCTTTACCGGCATCCACCTTACGGAAGTCGGACTCGATTATCTGGAACAGTATATGGCAGATGTCCGCGCTGAAGTCGGTTATGAAGTTCCCATCGCCATCGACCACCTCGGACATATTCCGCTCGAAGACTGCATCAAACTTGCCCGCCGTCTGGAAAAATACAATCTGGCATGGATGGAAGATGCTGTTCCGTGGCAGATGACTCAGCAGTGGGTGCAGCTCCACAATGCCACGACCGTGCCGCTGGGAACGGGAGAGGATATTTATCTTAAAGAGGGCTTCAAGCCGCTTCTGGAATCCGGTGCGCTTGCCGTCATCCATCCGGATATCCTTACCGCCGGCGGCATATTGGAGACCAAAAAGATCGGTGATATGGCTGAGGAATACGGCGCACAGATGAATATCCACATGGCGGAAAGCCCTGTCGCCTGTCTCGCCGCCGTCCATGTTGCCGCCGCCACGCGCAACTTTATGAGTCTGGAACTTCACAGTGTCGATGTACCGTGGTGGGGCGAGATCGTGATTCCCGCGCTCAGATATGATGGCGGATTTATTGAAGTTCCCGACCGTCCGGGGCTTGGTATCGAAGCACTCAACGAAGAGCTTATCAAAGAGAAACTCCACCCCGCTTTCTCCGAAGCGTGGGGAGACACTTCCTGCTGGGATAAAGAGTGGTCAAACGACCGCCAGTGGTCATAAAACGTTTATTTGAGGAGATATTATTATGCCGTCACTTAAAGATATGAGAGAAAAAGCCAAAGAAGCCGGTTTGATGAAACTGGATAAACTCATCGCAGTCCGTCAGCGGATTCCCAATTGTGAAATCCCCATTCCCATCAAAGAGCTGTGTGAGCGTTACGAAAAACTTTACACCGGGTGCATCAACGATGTCATGCGCGAATATACTCTGCTTGACCAAAATCTCCCCAGCGACATTATGCCGCTGCGCGATGAGATGACCGTTTGCGGCGAAGCCTTCACCGTGAAAAGTGCCCCCAACGTGATGATCGAAGGCGAAATGACCTTCCGCGCCCAGATGCTCGATGATTTCAAACCCGAAGGCGTGGTGGTCTGGGATACCTCCAACGATGTCGAAGCGAGTTTGTGGGGTGGCGTGATGACAGCGACCGCCATTACCAAAGGCATCCGCGGCGCGGTCATCGCCGGAGGTATCCGCGATACCAAGCAGATTCTGGAACAGGATTTTCCCATATTCTACAAGTACCGCACCTCCAACGGTTCTCTCGGCCGCTGTATGATAACCCACTATCAGGTCCCGGTCAAAATCGGTAAAGTGACTGTCCGCCCCGGTGATATCATCTTCGGTGATATCGACGGAGTGCTGTGCATCCCCCGCGAAATAGCTTATGATGTGCTGCTGCGCGCAGAGGGTATCGAACGGAACGAAGTGGATATTTTTTCCTGGGTGCGCCAGGGGGATACCATCAGCGAGATCATCGGCAAAGGAGGATATTTCTGATGGAAACGCAAATAAAACTCTGCTGGCTCGGGCAGAGCGGATTTCTGCTTGCTTACGGCGGGTTTTCGCTGTTGGCAGACCCTTATCTTTCGGATTCATGTGCCAAACTGCAAAGCAAACTTGACCATACCCGGCACACTCCCATCGTCAAAGCTCCGGAAACATTGCAGGTGGACTTTTACCTTGTCACCCACAAGCACGCCGACCACTTTGACCCGGAGACCATTGCCCCGGTGATGGCGAACGATCCATCGTGCCGTTTCTTCTGTCCCGGAGACTGCCGCGAAAAGATCGGAAAATTTTTCCCGGAAACTCCGGAGAGATTTGAGTTCGTTTCCGCCGGAAAGATGGTGGAGCTTGCTTCCGGCGTGGAACTGCATACCATCCCCGCCGCCCATGAAACACTGGAAAAAGACGAATACGGCGAATACAAGGCGGTAAGTTACCTTATCAACTTCCGGAAAGAAAACAAATCCATCTTCTTCGGCGGCGACACCATCCCGTATTGCGGGCAGGACGCCGCCATTCTCCGGTGTCTCCCCGCCGGAGCGGAGCTGACATTGTGTCTGCCGGTGAATGGCAGAGATGATGCCCGTCACGCCATGGGAATCGACGGAAATATGGATTTTGATGAGGCGATCGCTCTTGCCGGAAAGTGTTCTGCAAAACTTTTGATACCCTGTCATATCGGGATGTTTCCCGCCAACGACCCGGCGGAACCGGTCACGGCGGAATATGGTATTGCGGCGGGAGTCAACACCATTCTTCCCGTCGCCGGAGAGGAGTTTGAAATATGAAAAAAATTGCCCTTGTCACCGGTTCCAGCCGGGGAATCGGACTGGCGGCGGCAAAACTGTTGAGTGCCGCCGGTTGTGAAGTGATATATCACGCCTCAAAAGAGAGTGAAAAGCTCCGCAATGCCGCCGGAACATCGCCCTTTTACGGCGTTGACCTGAATGATGCTTCTGCCGTTGCCGCATTTGCGGAAAAGTTGATTTCCAATGGGCAGATCCCGGATATACTGGTCTTCAATGCATCGTATCAAAGCTATACCGGTATCGGGAATTTTTCAACGGATGAGTACCGGAAAATGTTTGATACCAACGTTCAAAGTACCGGTATCCTTTTGAATATGCTTCTGCCGGAAATGCAGAAAAAGCATTGGGGCAGGATAATATTTGTCAGCAGTATCAACGGCATCAAGCCGGCATCACGTCTTGCGGTTTACGGTGCGACCAAAGCGGCATTTCAGAACCTTGCCCGGACAACGGCAGTGGAGTGCGCGCCATTCAATATCACCGTCAACACCATTCTGCCCGGAGTTATCGAAACCGACCGCAACGCGGCAGTTTTGAGTGATGAGAATTTCGCCGCGCAGCTCAAAGAAAAAGTTCCGATGCACCGTTTCGGCAGTGCCGGAGAGTGCGGCGAACTTATCGCCTTTCTCGCCTCGGATAAAGCCGGTTACATTACCGGTGCCGAGATCCCCATCGCCGGAGGCTTGCAATTATAAAGCACAGTTATCCCATAAAAACACAACCTGCGGCGGTGTCTCGCGGGCAATCTTGCTCCTGTCCTCCGTAGCCATCAAGGCGAAGGAGGATGCTCCACGATCCATCCGCCGGTCGAGAACGGACAGTTTTGAATTTCTGCCCAGCCCTGCTAATGCCAGCGGGCAAGAAAAAAATCCCCTCCCCGAAGAGGAAGAGAATTCTGGACAAGCTCACCGCCGGAGGCGCGGGGCGACAGCCCTGCTAATGCCAGCGGGCAAGAAAAAAAATCCCCCTCCTGAAGAGGAAGAGAATTCTGGACAAGCTCACCGCCGGAGGCGCGGGGCGACAGCCCTGCTAATGCCAGCGGGCAAGAAAAAAATCCCCTCCCCGAAGAGGAAGAGAATTCTGGACAAGCTCACCGCCGGAGGCGCGGGGCAACAGCCCCGCTAATGCCAACGGGCAAGAAAAAAAATCCCCCTCCTGAAGAGGAAGAGAATTCTGGACAAGCTCACCGCCGGAGGCGCGGGGCGACAGCCCTGCTAATGCCAGCGGGCAAGAAAAAAATCTCCTCCTGAAGAGGAAGAGAATTCTGGACAAGCTCACCGCCGGAGGCGCGGGGCGACAGCCCTGCTAATGCCAACGGGCAAGGCGGAAGTATCGCGACGCTATCCGCGAGTTTTTCCGAGGCGGCGGCGAGGGAGTGGACTGCTGTCCTCGACCGAAACGACGTCCGACGGAAAGGCTCGCGGGAGCAAGCGAGACAACGCCGACTCTACTCAACGGCAGAAGTCGGGGGCATCTTTCAAAAGCTGCTCAAAGTAAGCTATCGTGTGGGTCAAGCCTTCTTTCAGCTGGACAGCCGGTTCCCAGTTGAGAATATTTTTTGCCTTGCTGATATCCGGTTTCCGCTGTTTGGGGTCATCGGATGGAAGCGGTTCAAAGATCAGTTCGGAGTTGGAGTTGGTAAGTTCGATCACCGCTTCCGCAAGCTGTTTGATGGTAAATTCTCCCGGATTACCGAGGTTGATGGGACCGCAGATTTCATCCGGGGTATCCATCATCGTCATCAAGCCGCGCACCAGATCGGAAACATAACAGAAACTCCGGGTCTGGGAACCGTCTCCGTAGATGGTGATATCTTCGTTCCGCAATGCCTGAAGAATGAAGTTGCTCACAACGCGCCCGTCATTGGGATGCATCCGGGGACCGTAGGTGTTGAATATCCGCACCACTTTGGTCCGGAGATTGCACTGCATCCGGTAGCAGTTGAACAATGTTTCCGCACAGCGTTTACCTTCATCGTAACAGGAACGGATGCCGATGGGGTTGACGTGTCCCCAGTACTCTTCGACCTGCGGATGCACCAGCGGGTCGCCGTAGACTTCACTGGTGGAAGTTTGCAGAATTTTAGCGTTGAGCCGCTTGGCAAGACCGAGCATATTGATCGCTCCGTGAACGCAGGTTTTCACCGTCTGCACCGGGTCCTTCTGATAATGTATCGGGCTTGCCGGGCAGGCGAGATTGTAAATTTCATCACATTCGATATAGAGCGGGAAGGTCACATCGTGCCGGATGAATTCAAATTTCGGGTTGTCCAGAAACTTATAGATGTTGCGTTTCGCTCCCGTGAAAAGGTTGTCAACGCAGATCACTTCATCGCCGCGCGCAAGTAACGCTTCACACAAATGCGAGCCCAGAAAGCCGCTGCCGCCGGTAACTAATATCCGTTTCATAAAAGTATCATCCTTCCTTTAAGCCGGGTCAAAAACAGGTGAGCGACTTCACGCATGACCACAGCGGAGTTTGCAGATCGATCTTCTTGCGCTGACCCGTGGCAAGCGCGATCGGAACATGGGTGAACTCTCCGCCCCAGTGACCGACCATGACATCGGTTTTTCCTGCCATCGCGGCGTGGGCGGCGGATTGTGCCAGCATGGCGCAGAAGACCGCATCGTCACCTTCGGCGGAAACGCTCCGGATGGTGTAGCCGAGATCAAAATATTTGGTATTGAGTTCAACTTTCTGCTCTTTAAAGTAGGCGTTGATCTCATTTTTCAGGAGGATACCGATATCTTCGTGAAGAATGTTGCCGGAAGCATCTTTCTTGCGCTCGGCATTGGCAAAGAGGTTTTGTCCGGCACCTTCTGCGACGATTATCACCGCGTGATGTTTGCGGTGCATACGTTCAAGCAGATGAGGCAGCAACGCTTTGGTTCCATCTTCGCCCCGGAGTGAGAAGCTCTCTTCCGGAATCAGACAGTAGTTGATGAACGGGTTGGCAAGTGCCGCATACGCCGCAATAAAACCGCTGTCACGCCCCATCACCTTGATCAAACCAAGACCGTTGAACGCGCCTTTGGCTTCGTTATGGGCGCAGCTGACAAAGCGTCCAGCTTCCCTTACGGCAGTGGCAAACCCGAAGGTGCGGTCGACGAAGCTGATATCGTTGTCGATCGTTTTGGGGATGGCTACCACGCTGATGGGGAGTTTGCGGGACTTGATCTCTCCGGCGACCTCATGGGCGCAGCGGGAGGTTCCGTCGCCGCCGATACAGAACAGCAGATTGACACCGAGCTGTTTGAGCGAATCGACGATGGTTTTCACATCCTCCTGTCCCCGGGAGGAACCAAGAATGGAGCCGCCGATCTCATGGATGGGGTCGACTACATCTTCGGTCAGCCGGATGGGACGGAGCTGGCGGGCAGGGTTCAAGCCCCGGTAACCGTAGGGAATACCGTAAATATCCCGCACTCCGTAGTTGCGGATAAGGCACAAAGTCAGGAATTTGATGACCTCATTCAATCCCGGGCAGAGGCCGCCGGCGGTAAGGATCGCCGCCCGGCACCACGCCGGATTATGGTAGAGCATCTCTCTGGCACCGGCTTTCTCAAAAGCGGGGACCGCTTTGCCTTCAGCGGTATATTTGGCGATCATTGCCGGGTCCATGAAATAGGTCACGCTTTCTCTGTCGTCAACAAATTTCTGTCCGACAACCGGAGAGGGGATGTTGCATTCTCCCAGAGATGAAATCAGAAAATCTTCTTTTGTCAGCATACCAATGATTCCTTTTTTTTATGTTGACACATATTCAGCTTAAATGTAACCTTTTTCCGAAGATATTTCAAGTCGGAAATTGCAAATTTCTTTGAAATTACTATATATTCATCCTTCCGATCTCAACAGCAGCCGTGATCTGGTCCCTGACGGGAAGCGCAGCTGAAAGACGGTGCCGCGTTCCGCTTCTGAAACCACACCGAACTCCGCGCCGTGTTCCCGGCACACCCGTTCTATTATCATGGTGCCGATACCGCTGCCTCCGGCTTTGGTCGTCTTGAAAGGAATAAACATCTCCCGCAACGCCTGCGGGGTCATGCCGCCGCCGGAATCGGCAAACTCCAGTACCCGGAACTCCGGCGTGGAGTAACCGTAAATCGCCAGCGTTCCGCCGTTGCTCATCGCCTGTACCGCGTTGCGGATGATATTGTAAAACGCCTGCTTGAGCTGTTCCCGGTTGCCGGGAACCGGAGGGAACGGCGTGTTCCAGGAACATTTGACCTCCACTTTTCTGGTTTCGATCTCCGGGCGCATGAAGTTCAGCACCTCCACCACTGTTTCGCGCAGATCGACCGGGGTGAATTCGCCCTTGCCGGGGCGGATGGCACCGAGGAAGGAGTGGATGATACTGTCCAGACGTTCGACTTCACTTTTACATATTTCCAGCATGGAGACGACCTCTTCTGAAGAAAACTGGTTATCTTCCGGAGATTTCAACGCCTCTTCCATGATCTGCAAATTGAGATAAAGGCTGTTCAGCGGGTTGCCGATCTCATGGGCGACACCGGCGGCAAGGCTGGAAACGGCTTTGACGGTCTCTTTTTCCAGTTCAGCTCCGGCGCGGAGGCGGTTTTCGGTGACGTCATGGAGGATGACTGCGGCAAGTCCGGTCTTGTCCGGCAGCGGTGCCAGATAAAACTGGACGAACCGCGATTCCGGATAGCGGATCTCCAACTCCTGACGGATGACCCGGTTCCAGGAATTTTCATCGTCGCACAGTATCCGCTGCCAGTCTATCCCCGGCAGCAGCCGGGAGAGGCGCAGCATGGAGATATCCTGCGGCAGTGCCAGCAATTCTCTTGCCGCACGGTTGAAGTAGCGGATCTTAAGTTCCCGGTCGATCACCAGCAGTCCGTCGTCGATCGCGTTGAACACCGTTTCGAAAAATCCATGCTCGCGGGCAAGCCGGAGCAAATATGCCTGCTGACTGCCGGAATCGAGCGATTCAAAACGCTCACTGAACCGGTCAATGAATTTTTTTCTTACTGCCATGGTTTTATTTTTCCGCAAGTTGTGCTATATTATCTTTATCGTGCTGTTTGAGCCAATTTCGAATGACTTGGGAAATTGCCTCGTTTAATAATATAACGGCAAGAGAAAAATTTGTCAATCATCTGCCGGAGCGGAGGTACGGGAAAATGAGGAAATATTGCTTTTTTGTCTGGTTATTTGCGATGATCGCTCTGCTGTCTGTCAATGCGGAAACCGTTGCGCTTCCCAAAATACACTACGACGGAGTATTTCAGAAGCCGGAGGTCCCGTCCACCGGAAGTTGGAGCAAAATGCCCGCCGCCGGTTCCCCCCGTGTCCGCCGTACTCCGGGAACATTGGCAGCACGCCTTGCCGAAGATGGTGTGATCTTCACCTGGATGCCCTCTCCGGACAGTTCCCGTCTGCTTCAGGCGGCTGATCTGGTCGATGCCGCAATAAGCGAAGATGATTCTCTGCTTATCATCGCTGAACGCATCGGCGGCAAGGGAAAGAACAACTCCACACGTTTCGTCTTTGTCGATCTTGTCAACGGTAATATCTGCGGCGGGTTTGAACTGTCCCGGCGTCACATTACCGCCATCGGCATCATTCCCGGAATGCCGGATAAGATCATCGCCGTTCAGCGCGGACAGCATGGCACTGGAATGAAAAACGCACTGCTGCTGATCGATTTGAAATCGAAAAAGGTCGGGGCGGAAATCGGTACTTTCGCCCGCCCGATAGTCACCTTTGCCTGTGATGGTGAAAAAATATGGTTCGCTTTGAAAAACTCCGATGAAATATTGAGCCATGATATCTCCAGTGATCTCATGCTGTTCCATCGCAGTCAGGTTTCCCGGAATGTGAAAAAACTCTTTTACCACCGCAACAGCAAATCGCTTGTGGCATGGGAGCAGGGGATGTGTGAATATTTTTCGTTGAAGCCGAATCTGCTTTTTCTGGAACACAAACTTGCGCTTCCGGGGAACTTCACTCCGGCATGGAGTGCCGTTGTTCCCGATATCGCCAACGGGGTGGTGGCGATATCCCCCGAAGGTAAAGGCGTATATTTTTCACCGTCAGGCCGCGCGGATCTGCCGGGGAAGCTGGATGCTTACGGTTGTATCCTGCCGGGAAATCAGATCATCACCGGCAGTTTTGAGCGGATGAAATTGGCTCATATCCAGCTCCCGGACGGCATTTTGAAGGGTTTTTATGCGCCCAACTCTCTGCGTCCGCACAACCGCAACAAGACCCGTTTCCTTTTTGCCCGCAGGACGACGCCTGCTGAACTCATCCAGGTGGATGAACGGGGCAACGTATTTAAAATAACTCTGACCGGACGGCGCGGCCGCAAAGCGGTTCTGCTTCTGGTCGATAAACAAGGGATAAAATAGTTATGCCGATCTTCCGTTACAAGTGTCAGGAGTGCAATGCTGAATTTGAACTCCTTCTGCCCCGCTTCGATTCTCCTGCCGAATGTCCGAAATGCGGTTCTGAGAAGTTGGAAAAAGCTCTCAACCGCGTCGGTGTCATCTCTTCCGCCCCCTCCGGCGGCGGCTGCGCCATGCGGAACGAATGTCCTTCCGGCGGCTGCTGCTGTGCCGGAAGCTGCGGCCACAAGCATTGATCCAACCGGGGAGTAACCTTGACCATGAACAAAAAAGAGCTTGTTGCAGAACTGGAAAAACTCGGTATGCGCCCGGGCAGGGGGCTGGGACAGAACTTTCTGCTTGACGGCAATCTGCTGGATTGGATCGTCCGGGCGGCGGGGGTATCTGCCGGTGAAAAGATCCTGGAAGTCGGTCCCGGTTTCGGTGCGCTGACCTCCCGGCTCCTTGCCGCAGGTGTTGAATTGACGGCAGTCGAATATGACCACCGCCTTGCCGATTACAACCGGGAGAAGTTTGCCGCCTTTCCCAACTTTCATCTGGTTGAAGCCGATGCCTGCCGGGTGGATTACGATGAACTTTTTCCGGCGGGAACGGTTTACCGTTCGGTCGCCAATCTGCCTTACGCCATAAGTTCGGTTTTCATCGCCAGACTTCTGGAGTGTACAAACCCGCCCCGGACGATGTTTTTCATGCTGCAAAAGGAGATGGGGGAACGCCTCGCCGCCCGCAGCGGAACCAAAGCCTACGGCGCGTTGTCGGTACGGGTCCAGCTGGACTATGAGGTGAAGATCGAAAAGATCGTTCCGCCGGAGGTATTCTGCCCGCCGCCGGAGGTGGAATCGGCTCTGGTATCGTTTGCGTTGCGGGAGGAAAAGTTGTGCCGCGACGATGAAAAAAAACTGGTGTCGCGCGTCGTGCGTACCGCGTTCAACCAGCGGCGCAAACAGCTGGGTAAGGTTCTCGGTCAGATGTTCGGCAAAGCGGAGGTCGAAGCCGTATTCGCCAAGCTGAACATCCCCATGGAGATCCGCCCGGACAAGCTGGAAGTTGCCGATTTTGTGGCGATCGCCCGTGAATTGAACCTTATTAAAGGAGATGCTGATAAATGAATGAACAAAATGCCCTGATCGAAAAAATATCCCGACTGCGCCGGGAGCGTAACGCCATCATCCTCGCACATAACTATGTCTCTGCCGAAATCCAGGCGATCGCCGATTTTTGCGGCGATTCTCTGGAACTGAGCATCAAAGCCGCTGATACCGATGCCGATATGCTGATCGTCTGCGGTGTGCGTTTCATGGCGGAAACGGCGAAAATATTGTCTCCCCGCGCCACCGTGGTCATGGTTCGCTCCGATGCCGGATGTCCGATGGCGGATATGGTCGATCCCGATGAACTCAAAACTTACAAAGCCGCCCATCCGGATACCATTCTGGTTGCCTATGTCAATACCACCGCCGAAGTCAAGGCTCTGGTCGATATCTGCTGTACCAGCGGCAATGCGGAGAAAATCGTCTCCTCTCTCCCCGCAGATAAAGAGGTCATGTTCCTCCCCGACCGCAACCTCGGCAGCAACCTTGTCAACAAACTTCACCGCCCCATGCAGCTCTGGCACGGCTGTTGTCCGGTCCACGATGCCGTCACCGTGGAGATGATAACTGCGATGCGGGAAAAGTTCCCCAACGCACAGATACTCGTCCATCCGGAGTGCCGCCCGGAGGTGGTGAGTGCCGCCGATCAGGCTCTCAGCACCGGCGCGATGCTCAATTATGTCACGGCATCTGAGCATGATGAATTTGTCGTCGGAACTGAAAGCGGCATCCTTTACCGGATGATGCAGGCGAACCCCGGGAAAAAGTTCCATTTGCTCCAGCCGGAGATCCTCTGCGCCGATATGAAGAAGCTCACCCTTGCCGATGTGGAACGCGCCTTGCGTACCGGCAAAGATGAAGTGATGCTCTCCGATGAAATAATCCGCGCTGCAGAGTCATCCATCCGCAAAATGCTGTCAGTCAAATAAGCCCCCGAAACGGTCGCATTCATGGCAGTTGAGCCAATCTCAATCGAAGATGTCCAGTCTGTTCCGGTAGACCTGCGGCGTGGTTCCGTGGAACTTTTTAAATTCGGCGCAAAAGAAACTTACATTATTATACCCGCACTCCTCCGCTACCGCTTTGACCGAAAGCGTATTGCTCAACAGCAGCTGTACCGCATAATTCATCCGCTTGGAAATAAGATACTGTATCGGCGTACACCTCAAATATTTGTGAAACAACCGGTTCAACGTCCTTTTCCCCACCTTGAAATGTGATGCCATACGTTCCAATGACAGATCCGGAGAATATATATCCAGATTTGACAGCAATTGTGTAAAAGAGTTATAAATATTTTTCTCCCGGCACTGCGATATCAATTCCGTAAACAGCGCGAACAGCGTATTGGGAATGAGAGATTCCGGAAACGCTTCTCCGGATTTATCCTTCACGATCTCCGAGATGGTATCGAAAAATGCTTCCACTTGGGCTGGTTCCTGGCAATGTATCACATTCAACCCGTTCAAACTGGTACGATTACACAAAATTGACACCAGTGGAGAATTGTTCATCATGATCTCTCTTTTCCTCAGCACTTCGTTCCCGGCGGCACTTTTGGAATATTTTTTCCCGGGATAAAGGATCAGTACATCTCCAGCTTTCAAGCGGAATGTTTCACCGTCGCAACTTACATGATACTCTCCGGAACAAACATATTCCAGTGCCCAGTAGACCATGGGATAAAATGGCGTTTTGAAACCGGGTTGAAAATCAGTTTCTTCATAGGCATAAAGCTCGATCATTGCCGAATTGTAGAACGGCATCTGGTTGACATTCAAATAAGCAACGTCAGAATAATCTTTTTCTTTCCGGACCCGCGTGGAGAATTGATAATTTTTCATGGCATGATTATGTTATTTTATGTCAATATTCTATCATGTAATATACTTGCTTTTGACCATGATTTCAAATATATTATTTCCATAAACATGAAAACTTTTCGAAAAAAGGTGATCTTATGCTGAAAATAGGAGTCGTCGGCTGCGGCTTGCAGGCTGCAACCATTGCCGGTTATCTTGATCTGTTCGGTGACAAATATGAAGTTGCCGCTGTGATGGATATAAACGAATCCGGAGCCAGAGCCCGGCTGCTGGAAAAGAAGGTCAATGTCAGTGACAACTGCTGTTTCTTTGCGGACATCGACTCCTTTATCTCTGCCGGATTGCCTCTGGATGGCATCATCATCGGCACTTACTGCACCTCTCACACGGAGATCGCCTGTAAATTGGAACAGCTCCACATCCCGCTTTACCTGGAAAAACCGGTGGCAGTTTCTCTGGAACAGATCCAAGCTCTCGACTCCTGTTTCCGCAACTCTCCGACCCCGGTGCAGGTATCTCTTCCGATGCGTCTTGCTCCGCTGGCGGTCAGGGCCAAACAGATCATTGATTCCGGAAAGCTCGGAAGGATATTCCAAGTCACCGGATTTGAAGATACTGACGGCAACATCTATTTCACGACCTGGTTCCGGGATGCGGAAAAAACCGGCGGCATGTTTATGCAGAAAGCGGTACACGATATTGATTATCTGCTCTATTTAAGCGGCATCGAACCGGAAAGCGTCTGTGCCATGCGGGCTAAAGTGTGGCATACAGGAGATAAAGATTACGATTTGAGCTGTGACGTATGCCCGGATAAGCATACCTGCATCCACGGTCCGGAATTTTATTTTGACCGAAAGGGATTGTTCAACTCCTTTGCCGAAGCGGAAAAATTTCATTCCGGGACCTATGCTCCGGACGGAACATTTTTACGCAAGCGGTTCTGTGCCATCTCCCGCGAGATTGCTATCGAAGATATCGGGGAGTGCATCATCAAGGGTAAAAACGGAGCGCATCTGGTATACACCCAGAATTTTATAGCTTCCCGTACCGCCTCCCGCCGTGGCGGAAGACTGGTCGGTGAATTCGGTTCTCTGGAAATGGACTTCAACCATGGGAAACTCACATTCTATTCGTCCATAAACACTGAGGTGGAAAATTACACCGTTGACCCCGGAAAACTCAGCCACTACGGCGGAGACCGGGCGTTGGTGAAGAACTTTCTGCACACGATGAAAACCGGTGAACGCAGTTCGACTGACCTTATCACCGGGCAGGGGATATTAAGTACACTGGTTTGTCTGTGCGCCCGGGAATCAGCTGACCGGGAAACATTTATGAAAATTTCACTGTAAGATCAACAAGGGAGAATGTGGTATGAGAAAGTCGTCAGAGCATCGCCGTAAAGTCCAGGAGCAGCAAAATACCCCGCTTTTCTTGAAAAAGGGAGAGGGGTGCGGGGAGAGGGGAAAAACCTCTTTTCCCGTGAAAAGAAGTTTTTCCCCTTTCCCCGCAAGCCGTTTCACTTTGATCGAATTGCTGGTTGTCATCGCCATCATCGCTATACTGGCGGCGTTGCTTTTACCGGCGTTACAGAGTGCGCGGGCGCGGGGGCGGACTGCTTCCTGTCTCAGCAATTTGAAGCAGATAAATCATGCAACAGTTTCCTACACTGATTCTTACGACGGATATTATCCTTACTACAAAAATGCGAATGATACTTCACACAAAAAAGTTATCAAACACATGGGTCTGGTATATGACAGCAACTATGCAAAAAACACTCCTGTGTTTCATTGTCCGTCCAACAGTGCCGACCGGCAGGTCTGGGGCAGCTACGGAGCGCACTTCGAATTGAAAGCCGGCTTGAAAGCCTCCCAGATAACCAATCCGCAACTGGTTTTATGGGCCGATGCCGAAAGCTGGCGCGTAAGCAGTTACGATATGACATACAGCAACAGTGCCAAAGAGAGGAAACTGCGTTACCGCCACGGCAGACGTCAGGCGACATCGGACATCAAAACCGCTTCCGATTCGATCAACTACACCAGTTGGGACGGACGTGCCGTCAACACCAGAGAGGTCATATCGCGGACTTACGGCGAAAGAAATTCTGCTGAGATGAAAAAATATTGGGCAACGAAAAAGTAATAAAGTTTACGGGGGGAGAGTGACACCATGCGGAGAATCATACTTTCAGGTCTTTTGTTCTGCCTTCTGATATGGCGGACATCCGGTGCCGATATCGCAGTACCGGTTTTATATCAGGCAAAAGATATTCCGGCAGACAAACACCGCATCGTCGGTTTGGGAATGTATCAGGATGACGACAAGTATGTCTGGGCAGTACAAATATCGGGTCTGGATGCAGCGCGGAAAAAACAGAACTTCGGCGCGGGATTGTACTTCAACTCCGATAATAACAAAAAAACCGGCCGGTTCGCCGGGAAAAGCGGCTGGGATTTCCAGATCAACATCAAGCGCAGCTCCATCAGTGTCATCCGGTGGCTGCCGGGGAACAAACCGGAGTTCATGCCGCTTTATGTGGACGATTATCTGGTGGAAACTGCCGGCGATGTGATGTACATCGCCCTGCGGAAAGCGGCGGTAAAAAGCATGGTGTTCACGGATAAATTTGTCTTCCGCTGTCTTGCATCAGCGGTAAAAACGCCGATGGGCGATATTTCGCGGCAGCTCGATGTGAGAAAGAGTTACGGTACGTTCCAGCCGGTGTTCAAATTTTTCCGCTTTGAACGGGAAAACAATATGCACAGGAAAAAAGCGGAAGCGGTGCTGATACCGCGCAGTGACGGGGTGAAGGTGTGGAACACTTACGGGGAACGTTACGAAGAAATGGAAGCCATGCCGCAACCGTCTGAAACAGCAAACGCGCTGAAAACATCTGCGGCACGGGGCGAAAGTGAAGTATTTTTCTTTGCACTGACCACCGGCAAACCGGTACAGAGCCTCGAAGTTACCCCCACTGCTCTTGTCGATGATAAGGGAAACCACATCCCGACGGCAAACATGTTCGTCCGGTATATCGGCTTTACCGGAACATTGCGTGAGGAATATTTTACCGACGTCCTCTATCCGTCATTTGTCAAAAGCAATTCGCTGAACAGCTTTGTCGCGCTGCGGGTGAATACTCCGCGCAATATTCCCGCCGGCATCTATCGCGGCAGTGCCAAAATCAAACTCGACGGCAAAGATATCGCACCTGTGCCGCTGGAGTTTGAAGTTTACGATTTCGACCTGCCGGAACAGCCGTTTTTTTCCACCGCCTACTGCATCAAGCCGGGGCATATCAAAAAACATTTTACCAAAATCTCCGCCGCCGGGATGCACGCGGAATATGCCACGCAGCAGAAAATCGCGCGGGAATACCGTTTCAGTCCGCGCCTGCTCAACGCGCCGCGCCCGGTCCGGTGGCAAGGAAATGAACCGGTCATCGACTGGCGAAAATTTGATGCCGCAGCGGATATGTATTTCAACAAGCACAAGTTCACCTGTTTTCAGGATTCATTTTTCCAAATGGGTTCCCATGACAAATTCAATACCCGCATCACCGGAAACATGAAGTTCGGTACTCCGGATTTCGAACCCAGATTCGGAATGATGGTGAAGAAAGTTCATGACCACTACCGGAAACTGGGAATATTGGACAAAACGTTGTTCATTTTCTGGGACGAGCCGTACCGCAGTGTTTATCCGGCAATAAAACGCGGTATCGCAAGCGCACGCAAGTATGTTCCCGATTTGCAGGCGGGGGTTTTTATCGACCATATTGCCCCGGAACTTGAAGACGATATCGACATCTGGCTGGGAAAATTCAATGTTGCCGCCCAGCTGCGGCTGAACCCCGAAGGCAACAGCAAAAAAGTGTGGACCTACAATAATACCGGAATGAGTTCATTCCGCACATCTGCTGCCATTCCCCGGCTCTATTACTGGCTGGCGCACAAATACAACATCAACGGTTATCTCTACTCCGAAATCAACGTTTACAACGACTATGCCGGAATGAAGCGGCAGGATATTCCTTATAACAAATGGGTTAATCACAGTTGGTTTTATCCCGGGAAAAAGCCGGGGGAAACGATGGCATCACTCAGGATGGAACTCGCCCGCGACGGACTTGATGATTATGACTATCTGACGATATACCATCAACTTTCCAAAGGTAAAGAGCTGCCGGCAGAGATCAGAAATATGATGCCGGTATTGACCAAAAATGGCGGCATCGGATTCAAAGTCAACAGCAATAAAGCGATGCAGAAATTCCGCGATCAAATAGCAAGAGAAATCGTAAAATTGAAACGCAAAGCAAAATAACGAGGAGCAGACAACAAATGGATTTAAAGTATTTTTTCAGCTTTCTGGCATTGGCATGTACCGGAACGGCACTCGCCGGGAACGGTCATACAGACTTTCTTTCGCCGCAATGGAGTTATATTGCCATAAAAGGTGATGTAAAAGGATACATCAACAAAATTCCGGCAAAAACCGTGAAATTCACTTTGGACAACAATTTTTCTGCCAATCTGGATATCCCTGCCGGAAGCGTACAGCCGACTTACGCAGAGTGCATCGTTTATAACGAATTTACTCTGGATAAAGCTGCTGAATTCGGTCTCGGCATGGGAGCGGACTGGTGGTTCGATGTCTATCTCAACGGAAAAATGATCTTTTCCACCGGAGAAGCGGGAAATGTCCGGGGCTGGTTCTCCTATAAAAACCATCTGTTTACCGCCAAGGGTAAAAAAGGAAAAAATCTGCTGGCAGTTTATATCCGCCGCGGCAGAAGCAGTCATATTTTTTGCGCCCGTAACCTGCCTCTTTCCATGGTCGATCCGACCTCCCCGGTCACCGTTTCCGGCGATGTAAGCCGCATTGTCAATAAAATCAAAATAATGAATGCCGGCTCCGCCGGACCGGTCAATTTCAGCGCCTGGAACAATAAGCCGGCAGTGACAGTAAGTATGCAGCGCTGGCGCGAAATGCGCATACCTTATGTGCGCAACCATGATGTTACGCACATCATCTCCTACGGCGGGCCGCACATCGTGGATGTTCATATGATATTTCCGGACTTTTCCAAAGATCCGACTGATCCGGCATCCTACGATTTCACTCTGACCGACCGCTATATGCAGTGGATGCAACAGGGAAACTCCAAAGTATTCTACCGGCTGGGAGCTTCCATCGAACACGAACCCAAAAAGTACGGGACAGTGGTTCCGCCGGATTATCATAAATGGGCGGTAATCTGTGAACACATCATCCGCCACTACAACGAAGGCTGGGCAAACGGTTTCCGCATGGGCATCGAATATTGGGAAATCTGGAACGAACCCGACCTCAGCAGCGGCGCCATTGACAAAAAAACCTGGCAGGGAACCGATGAACAGTTCTTTGAATTTTACCGTACTGCCGCAACTTATCTTAAAAAACGTTTCCCGAAACTCAAAATCGGCGGTCCGGCAGTGGCAGGCAGAGAACCGTGGATCAAGCGTTTTCTGCAATCAATAAGCCGCGGTGAACGCGTGCCGCTGGACTTTTTCTCCTGGCATATTTATACAGCCGATCCGGAATCCGCAGGAGAACGGATGCGGAAATTCCGGACAATGCTTGACAGTTATGGTTATAAAGATACAGAAAGTATTCTCAATGAGTGGAACTATGTCCGCACCTGGAATAATTTAAGTGAAAGCCGCAAGGTCATGGACTGTGCGAAAGGTGCGGCATTCGTCTCCGGCGTGATGTGCGTCGGGCAGAATTCTCCGGTGGATATGCTGATGTATTACGGAATGTTCCACAACGGTTTCTGGAACGGGACCCTCAGCCCGTTTTATATGAAGCGATTAAAGACATTTTACTCTTTTGTTATCTGGGCGAAACTTGCCGACCTGGGCAAACAATTTGCACTGGATACCCGGGATAAAGTTGATTTCTACGCCGTTGGTGCCACTGACGGCAAGGGGAAAACCGGTCTGCTTCTGGTCCGTTATACAGACAATGATAAACTTCCCGGTGATCTGCCGGTGACCGTTAAAATCAAAGGTACCGACTTGCGGACATCCAAAGTTTTTCTGCTGGATGATGAACATGACTTCAAAGATGCCGTTCCCTTCCGCATAACCGGAGATGGCGCGCTGAAGTTCATTATGAAAGCCAATACTGTCGTCTATATCGAAAATTGAACCAATAGAAAAATTTTTCAACTTTTTTCAAAAAAAGTTAAAAAACCATTTGCAAAAGTGATAATGGATACTATATTATAGACATCGAAAGAAATGATACCTGTACAAGAGGTTTCAAACTTAAAAACAAGGAGAATTGAAAATGGCTGATCTCAAAGGAACCCAAACTGAAAAGAATCTGTGGTACGCTTTCGCCGGAGAATCCCAGGCCCGCAACAAATACACCTACTTCGCTTCCGCCGCCCGCAAGGAAGGTTATGAGCAGATCGCCGCGATCTTTGAACAGACCGCCAACAACGAAAAAGAACATGCCAAACTCTGGTTCAAGGCCCTGAACGGCATCGGCGACACCAAAGCCAACCTCGCCGCCGCCGCCGCCGGTGAACACGAAGAGTGGACCGAGATGTACAAGAACTTCGCCGACGTTGCCGAAGCTGAAGGTTTCGATGTCCTCGCCCGCAACCTCCGCCGTGTTGCCGAAATCGAAAAACGTCACGAAGAACGCTATCTCAAGCTGCTCGCCAACGTTGAAAAAGGCGAAGTCTTTGTCAAGACCGCTCCGAACCGCTGGGAATGCCGCAACTGCGGTCACATCTACATCGGTGAAGCCGCTCCCGAATCCTGCCCGGTTTGCGCTCATCCCAAGGCTTACTTTGAACTGGAAGCCACCAACTACTGAGCATTTCTGCAGTAAAGCGCATCCTGACCTCATACCCTCCGGTATGGGGTCTTTTTTTCTTTCCGGCAGTCTGGAAAACTTGCAAATAGCGGCAAGCGGTGCTATATTCTCCCGTACTTAGTTGAAAACCCAATCAAGAGAGGTGTTTTATGAAAAAATATTTTGCGGCATTGTTGCTTTTGTTTTCCGGGATGGTACTATCCGGTGCGGAGTGGAATGTTGCCAATTCGGCGATAAAGGTCGCCAAGCCGGATAATGCGGTACAGAAACTCGCCGCCGAAGAGTTGCAAAAGCACCTTGAGATCGTTGCCGGAAAGAAACTTGCTCCGGACGGTAACGCCTTCACCTTTCACATCGGCACCCGTGCTCCCAACGGCAAAAAGGTCAGCACGGTGACGGAAGCCAATTATGCCATCATCAAAAACAATGTCTATTTCTGGGGTATGGACAAAGTTCCCCGGCAGGTCGAAGCTGACCGCTGCAACTGGCTCGATTCCCGCAACACCAGTTCCGGTACCATGAGTGCCGTTTACAACTTTCTGGAAAACGAACTCGGTATCCTCTGGCTCCGCCCCGGTGATTCCGGTATCGTCGCCGGAAAGCGCGAAAAACTTCTCCTGCCCGATAACAAGTTTCACCACTGGGTCATGCCTCTGGAGATGACCGGAGTGCGCACCTATTTCTGGCGTTACCGCTTGATGAAAAATGCCGTTGCCGCCGCGCCGGAGATCTTCCGCATGACCGAAGATCAGATCAACGCCCGCCAGTTTCAGGATAAACTTTATGCCCGCCGTCAGCGTCACGGTATGCACTTTTACTTCAAATACGGTCACGCGTTTGCCAAATGGTGGGATAAATACGGCAAAGATCATCCGGAGTGGTTCGGCATGGACACTACCGGACGGCGCGGGCTGGATTTGGCTTATCGCGGCAGAGAAAAGCTCTGCCTCTCCAATCCCGAGGTGATCGAAGCCATCGCCAGAGAATATATCGCCGCCGGACGTCCGGCTTATTACAACGTCTGCCCCAACGACGGCACCCCCGGTTTCTGCCGCTGCGCCAACTGTATGAAACTGGATACCCGCACCCCGGGAGAAGATTTCTATGCCCACCTGACCGACCGCTACCTCTGGTTCTGGAACAAACTCACCGCCCGCTTGATGAAAGAGCGCAAAGATGTCACCATCATCACTTACATTTACAGTTACTACCGCCATCCGCCCCGGCGGGAAAAGGTGGAATTTCCGGACAATATGCTTTTCGGCATGGTTCCCAATATGTTTGATGACAATGTGAAATTCTTTTCACTGTGGAAAAAAGCCGGAGCCAAACGCATCTTCCTCCGTCCCAACGATCTTTGTCACGGCACCCCCATGCCGCGCGGTCTGGAAAAGCGTATCTATGACAAGTTTCAGCAGGCGCGCACCTTCAACATTTTCGGAACCGATTATGACGGCGGTTTCGGCAACCGTTCCATCGACCTTGAGTGCTACGTTGCCTTTCGCATGGTTCACGACCCTGCGCTCTCCTTTGATGCGATAATGAAAGAGTACTGTTCGGCTTTCGGTGCCGCCGCTCCCGAAGTCGCGGAGTTCTATGCCGCGTGGCGGCAGCAGGGCGAAAAGATCATTCCCATGGTGGATGAATGGCTGAAACAGCGCAACCGTTTCCTCAATGATGCCGGTCAGATACCCGGAGTTGTGAATGTGGACATCACCCGTTATTACCCGGATGCCATCTTCGCTCTTACCGACGGCATACTGCAGCGCGGATTGAAGAAATCCCTTGCTCCTGCGGAACGTTCCCGGCTGGAAAATCTCCTCATCCGGAACCGCCACGCCGCACTTTACCGCACCTTTATTGCGGAAGCCAACAAAGCCAATGCCAAACAGCCCAACGACCTTGAAGCTGCCGCCAGAGCCCTTTACGATTTCCGCGTGAAATATGTCAGCGAGCTGGACACCAGTTTGTTCTCCTGCTTCGGCGGCGAGCGGGGCGAAGCTCTCATCTGGCAGCAGGTGAAGTGGTATCGCAAAGATATCCTCAAACTGGCGGACTCTCCCGGGGTCGAAGTTCTGCTTGAGAGCAATTTCGCCCGTCCGGACGGTATGCGTTCGTGGAAAAAACGCGATGCCTTTATCGCGCACGATCATATGACCGGAACCGGTGTCACCCTCAAGACCGCTCCCAAAGTCGATACTCTTGCTTTGAACTACCGGAATATTTCCCTCGTTCCCGGGAAAAAATATATCCTCTCCGGCGAAGTCCGGGTGCCTCAAGGTGCCAAATCCATCCGGTTCCGCATCGCCTCCGGCAAGAGTGTCAACAAATATATCTACTTCAAAAACGGTGAAGCAGAAAAGTTTTCCTGGGAATTTACCGCTCCTCCCGGAAAAGGTGCGACCAAACTCTACGTCTATTCCGGCCCCGGTGACGGTACGCCGGTCATTCTGCGTTCACTCAAACTTACCGGCAAAACGGAACAAACTTCCGTATCTGCTCCCGGCGTGGTGTTGAAGGCGGATTTGACCACTGCCGCCGGAGTGCGCCGTTTCAAAAAGCGTGACGGTTTTGTCAATGTTTCTTCTCAGGGCGTGGCGATAAAGACCTCCGCCACCCGCGATGATACCATGGCTCTGAGCTGTAATATCAAGGTCACTCCGGGAAAGAGTTATCAGCTGGAAGCGGAGTGCGCGTACAGTGAAGGTGGTACTTATGTCCGTTTCCGTTTTGCCGGTATCGGGCGGCAGGGAAACCTTTATGCCCGCAGTGCCGACGGCAAACCGGTCAGTTTCAAGGGTAAATTCACCGTTCCGGCAACCTTCAAAGGCAGCTCCATCGGACTTTATCTCTGCGGCAGTCCCGGCAGCGGCAAGCCGGTATTCGTCAAAAAACTAACGCTGACTGAACTTGATGGAAAGGGGAAATAAGACAATGAGCAGGACAATTGACCTTTCCGGCAAATGGGAGTTTACCTACCGCCCGGACGGACGGGAACCCGGTTCCGCGTGTCCGGATGAATTTCCCGGTTTTATGATGATCCCCGGTTACTGGGATGACCATTATGAACTTTTTGATTACACAGATGACTTTGACCGCACGGCGAAATTCAATCCGGAGTACCGGCCGCTCCATTTCCCGATGGGAGAGGTGACTCCGGATGCTTCGATGCCCTTTCTGGTCGGCAGCGGCTACTACCGGAAGAAACTTATTTTGAGCAACGTCAGCGGCAGAGAAATATTTTTGCAGCTGGGAGCCGCCGTCTGGGGCAGTGAACTCTTTTGCAACGGAAAAAGTGCCGGTTTCCACCCCGGTTACTCCACCACCGTGACCCACCGGCTCACCGGTTTGCTCCGCGAAGGCGAAAACGAACTTGTTATCGCCGTCTCCAACGCCCGCTGCGGCGGTGCCCGTGAAACACACAACGGTCAGCATCGCGGTCTGGCGGTGCGCGGCTTCAAAGCCACCCGCGCCGGAATTGCCGACGGTGTCCGGTTGAAGATTTCCGGCAGTGCCGCGATCTCTGATCATTGTGCCGCGCTCCGGGGGGAGGAGATCGAGTTCCGCGCCGTGATAACCGGTTCCGGAGCATCGCAGCTTGTTCTGCATATTTCCGGTAACGGCGTTGTGTTGGAAGAACAGATCCCGGTTCCGGCAGACGGTAATATCGTTATGCGCTTTCCCGCCGGTGATCTTCCGCGCTGGAGCGACCGCCATCCGCAACTCTGCAATATCGGACTGCGTCTGCTGGATGCGGCAATGACGGAACTTGACCGGGTGGATGGTACTTGCGGGCTTGCCGGTTTCAGTTGTTCCGCAACGAGGGTGCTGGTCAACGGCATCCCGACCTTTATGCGCGGCAGTACGGAACACTGTTACTTCCCCGAAAGCTGCAATCCGCACTGGGATATTGACAAATATCTTCACGATCTCGGTGTACTCAAGTCTGCCGGTTTCAACTTTATGCGCTGTCACACCTGGTGCCCGCCGGAACCGTTTTTTACAGCCTGCGACCAATTGGGGTTGATCGTTCAAGTGGAAGTTCCGCCGCATACCGGAACACCGGAGTGGGATGCCATTCTCAATATGGTGCGGCGGCACGTTTCTGCGGCGATACTGTGCGGCGGCAACGAAGAAAACCTCACCTTTGAACGCATTGAAGGACTCCGTTCTCTCCACGGCAGAATGAAAGCTCTTGCACCGTGGATGCTCTTCAATCCCCACGAAGCTCTCGCCACGGTGGAGTACCGTATTTATACGATGAAGAATCTGCCGCCGGGTGATGAAGACCCGGCGGATATATGCGAAGTCCCGTTCCGCTACAACAAGCGTAAACTGGATAAACTGGCAGAATTTTCCGACCTCTACGGTAATTTTCTCTGGGGCTTTGCCAGTTACGGTTCCGACATCTTCCCCGGAAGTGACGGGATCGAAGCGCGCCTTGCCGTCTACGGCAAACCGGCACTTGCCCACGAAGCCGGTATCCTCGGCGGCTATCTCAACCCCGATCTGGAATCCCGTTACCGCAACACTTATATTTCTCCCGAACTGTACGAAACGGCGCGAACCTACATGGAGCGCAAAGGAGTTTCTCTTGAACAGTTCCGGGAATATTACCGTCTGAACTCACTCTTTATTGCCTCTTTGCGTAAACAGTTGTTGGAAAACCTCCGCTCCTGTCCTTCGCTCGGCGGTTATGATTTCCTCGGTGGGCAGGACAGCCATTGGCACCGCTGCGGTTATCCCTGCGGCGTGTTCAACGAATTTTACGAAGAGAAACCGGGCGAAAGCGCGCAGACGTTTTTGCGCTGCAACGGCGAAAGCATCCTCATTTGCGCTGCCAATTACAAGCGTAATTTCACTGCCGGAAGTGAATTTTCCACCAGCGTATCGCTCTCCTGTTTCAGTGAACGTCCGCGCGTTTCCGGTACGTTGTCATGGGAGTTCGTTATGGACGGCTTCTCCCGCCGTGGCGAAATCGTTTCCGGGGAGATCGAACACGGCAGTGTCGTGCCGCTCGGAGAGATCACCTTTACTCTGCCTCCGCTTGCCGCCGGTAAAAAAGCGTTGCTCAAATGTGCTTTCACCGGAGACGGTATCGCCGTGGAGAATGATTGGGAGTTCTGGTGTTTCCCCGAAGTTCAGCCGTTTACCGGCAGTGATGAAGTGAAGATCGTCTCCACGTTCAGCAGTGATGAAGCGGAATTTGTTCAAAACGGCGGCAAACTGCTCGTTGTTGACGGCTTCCCCTGCGACCGCACGGTAGAGATGTACAAGGCGTGTCCCACCGGGCGGAGCAGCGGCCATTACGGCAACTATGTCAAAACGCACCCTGCGCTGGCGAACTTTCCGCATGACGGATATCTGACCTGGCAGGCATACGATATGATGTTTGAATCGCGGGCGATGCTCTTTGCAGAGGAGAGTCTGCTGCCGTTTGCGCCGGTCATCGGTTTGATCCCGTCATACAAAAAGTATATGCGCAAAGCCATGCTGGCGGAATATAAAACCGGCAAAGGACGTATGATCTTCTGCGCTTTCAATCTGACCGGAGACGATCCGGCGGCGCAATATTTGAAGTCCGAACTGCTCCGTTATCTTGCTGACGGCAACTTTACTGCGGATGCACCGGAACTTTCACCGGAGACGGTCGCACTTCTGGTCAGCGGCAACTACACCTCCCACGCATTCCGGGAAACCGATATAGCGTGTGACCCCAACGTGCAGTAAGGTGATCGGCGGCGTCCCGCCGGCAATTTCGCGCCTTGCTGCACTCGCCGCCGGTACTAAAAAAGGTCTGAGGCAGTGGCACTGCTTAAGCCGAGTTTGCTCCAGGCTTTGGGAGTGGCAACGCGTCCACGGGAAGTCCGGGTCAGATAGCCCTGCTGGATAAGAAACGGTTCATAGACATCTTCCAGAGAATCTTCATCCTCGCCCAGCGATACGGCGATATTTTTCAAACCGACCGGTCCGCCGCGGAAATTTTTGATGATTACTTCAAGTATCCGCAAATCCATCTCATCCAGACCGTCACGGTCGATTTGCAGCATTTCCAGCGCATCAGCGGCAACGGTTCCTGTGATAATGGAATCCGCCTTCACCTGAGCGTAATCCCTCGCCCGCCGGAGCAGATTGTTGGCAATACGCGGAGTTCCCCGGCAGCGGGAAGCTATCTCTTTTGCGCCTTTATTCTCCAGTTCGACACCGAGAATACCGGCGGAACGGGAAATGATGCTGACCAGACTTTCCGTATCGTAGTAATCCAGACGCATATTCAATCCGAACCGCGCCCGCAGCGGAGCTGAGATCATTCCCTGGCGGGTGGTGGCACCGATAAGAGTGAAACGCGGAACTGTCAATCGCACTGAGCGCGCGCCTGCGCCCTGTTCCAGCATGATGTCGATGAAGAAATCCTCCATCGCGCTGTAAAGATACTCTTCAACAGCAGCACTCAAGCGGTGTATTTCGTCGATGAACAAAATATCCCCCTCCTCCAGAGAGGTGAGCAGTCCGGCAAGATCACCCGGTTTTTCGATAGCGGGACCGCTGGAACTCTTTAAATTGGTTCCGCGTTCATTGGCGATGATATATGCCAGAGTGGTCTTGCCCAACCCCGGCGGGCCGCACAATAAGATGTGATCGAGAGCCTCATCCCGTTCCTTTGCCGCGCGGACAAAGAGCTCAAGCTGTTCCTTGACCCGGTGCTGACCGGGAAACTCAGCAAAAGTCGGCGGTCGCAACGTGGTCTCTTTGACCGCATCGCGCCGGTTTAAAGTCGAAGTTATGAAACGTTCTGTCATTTATTCTGTTTTTTTCTCTGATAAAACTTGTTTTTCCTGCAAAGAAGTGTTACTTTAAATTAAAGTAACGCGAAATGTCACAAAATGCCAGTGGAATTGAGATTTTTTTGCATTTTTTATTGAAAAATCCGTTTCCGGGCGAAAAAAAAGTAAAGGAGTTTATAATGTTTGACGTCGCTATGGTAAAAAAGACTGCGGACACCATCCGCGTTCTTTCCGCTGAAGCTATTCAGAAGGCAAAATCCGGTCACCCCGGTATGCCCATGGGATGCGCAGATTACGCTGCCGTGCTCTGGAGCAAATATCTCCGGCACAATCCCGCCAACCCCAACTGGATCGGTCGTGACCGCTTTATCCTCTCCGCCGGACATGGTTCAATGCTTATTTACAGCTTGCTCCATTTGTTCGAATACGGTCTGGATATGGAAGAACTCAAGAACTTCCGTCAGTGGGGCAGCTTGACCCCGGGTCATCCGGAATACGGTCATACTGATGGTATCGAAGTTACCACCGGTCCCCTCGGAAGCGGTTTCTCCTCCGCCGTCGGTATGGCGATCGCCAACCGTCACTTCGCCGCCCGCACCGGTCTGGACAAGAGCGGTATCTACAACAACAAGATCTTTATCGTCTCCGGTGACGGCTGCATGATGGAAGGCTGTACCAGCGAATCCGCTTCTCTTGCCGGTCACTTGAAACTGGACGAACTGGTCGTCTTCTACGATGACAACAACATCTCCATCGAAGGCAACACCGCGATCGCCTTCACCGAAGATGTCGCCGCCCGCTTTGCCGCCTACAACTGGCGCGTGATCCGCTGTGACGATGCCAACGATGTGGAAAAAGTCGATGCCGCTCTGGCGGAAGCTGTCGTTTCCGACGGCCGTCCGACCATCATCGTCGGTAAGACCAAAATCGGTTTCGGTGCCCCCAACAAGCAGGGTAAATCCAGTGCCCACGGCGAACCTCTCGGTGACGAAGAACTCGCCGCGCTCCGCGCCAATCTGGGCTACACCGCCGCGCCCTTCACCGTTGCGGACGATGTCAAAGCCTACTGCGCCAACCGCGTTGCCGAACTCAAAGCTGAAGCTGCGGAATGGGATAAAAAGTATCAGGCGTTCCTCGATGCTGATGCCGACCGCGCCAAATTGATTTCCAGCTACCTCAACCAGACCGTCCCCGCCGACATCGAAGCCCAGCTGAAAGCGGCGGCTCCGATCGACAAACCGACCGCCTCCCGCGCCAGCAGCGGTGTGGTCCTGCAGAAGGCGGCGGAACTGGTTCCGGCTCTCTTCGGCGGTGCCGCTGACCTTGCTCCGTCCACCAAGAGCAACGTCAAAGACGGCGGCGAATTCGGACCGGACAACTACGCCGGACGCAACATCCACTTCGGTGTGCGCGAATTTGCCATGGGTCTTGCCGCCAACGGTATGGCTCTCAACGGAACTGCCATCCCCTACTGCTCCACCTTCTTCGTCTTCTGCGACTATCTGAAACCCGCCATCCGTCTGGCGGCTATCCAGCGTCTGCACGTTATCTACATCTTCACCCACGACTCCTTCTATGTCGGTGAAGACGGCCCCACCCACGAACCCATCGAACAGATCGCCATGCTCCGCAGTATTCCCGGAGTCACGGTCATCCGTCCGGCGAACGCCAACGAAGTCGCTTCCGCCTGGGCAACTGCGCTGCAGGCCGATGGTCCGGTGGTGCTGCTGCTGACCCGTCAGGATCTCGCTCCCTACGCTCCGGAAGTCGCTGATAAGGTCGACGTTTCCAAGGGTGCGTATGTGGTCGATGATGAAGAAGACTTTCAGATCATCCTTCTCGCCACCGGAAGTGAAGTGAACCTCGCTCTGGAAAGTGCCAAGCTAATCCGCGAAAAAGGCGACAAGGTTCGCGTTGTCTCCATGCCGTCTCAGGAACTCTTCCTCCAGCAGGATATCGAATATCAGGATGAGGTCCTGCCCTACGGTCTGGTTCCCATCGTCTCCATCGAAGCCGCCAGCACCTTCGGCTGGGAACGCTTCACCGGTCTGGAAGGTCTGACCATCGGTCTCAACCACTTCGGTGCTTCTGCGCCGTACAAAGTTCTCGCTGACAAATTCGGATTCACTCCGGAAGGCATCGTCGAACAGATCTACGATGCTTTCAGCTGTGATGATGATGATGAAGAAGGCGGCTGCTCCTGCGGCTGTCACGGTCACTGCGGCGAGTAATCAGTTTTACGCAGAGTAAAAAAAGCTGTTCCGCCGGGGGTGAGTGACTTCCGGCGGAATTTTTCTTGAATGAAGAGAGGAGAAATTATCATGTCAGGGATTTTCAAAGCGTATGATATACGGGGTATTTTCCCCGGAGAGATCAATGAAGATATGGCGTATGCCATCGGCAGAGCGTATATCGAATTCACCGGTGCCAGAAAGGTGGTCATCGGCAGAGATATGCGCCCGCATTCAGAAGACCTTTTCCGTGGTCTGAGCCGGGGAATCATGGAACAGGGTGCCGATGTGGTCGATATCGGTTTGTGTTCCACTCCGCAGAGTTACTTTGCCAACGGCACACTGGATGCCGACGGCAGTGTGATGATAACTGCAAGCCACAATCCGGGCGAGTGGAACGGTTTCAAACTCTGCCGCGAACAGGCGATCCCGATCTCCGGCGCGACCGGCATAATGGATATACAGAAGATCGTGGAAAACCGTTCCTGGAAAAATCCTGCGCGCACCGGAAAACTTTCCACCTACGATATCGCACCGGAGTATGGCGCATATCTGCGCAGTTTTGCCAAACTCGACCGCAAACTTGATGTGGTCGTCGATTATGCCAACGCCATGGGGTTGTATGAGATCGCCGGGATCACCCAGCTGTTCAACATCATCCCGCTCTACGACAAACTGGACGGGACCTTCCCCAACCATGAAGCCAATCCGCTGAAAACCGACACACTGGATGCCATCCGTGCCAAAGTGCGCGAAACCGGAGCCGATTTCGGTGCCGCGTTTGACGGCGATGCCGACCGGTGCGGATTTATTGATGACAAAGGTGATATCATCCCGATGGATCTCTTTACCGCACTGATCGCGCAGGATATCCTTTCCCGGGGACCGGCAACGATATTGTACGACTTGCGCAGCAGCCGTGCGGTGCCGGAGTGCATCCGTGCCAACGGCGGAACTGCTATCCAGAGCCGGGTCGGACACGCATTCATCAAGGCGCAGATGCGGGAAAACAATGCGGTTTTCGCGGGTGAGCTTTCCGGACACTACTACTTCAAGCAGAACTACACCGCCGAATCCCAGGGCTTGGCGATGATAATGCTTGCCAATCTCATCTGTGCCAAAAAAATGCCGCTCCATACCCTGATCGCCCCGTTGAAAAAATATTTTTCCAGCGGAGAGATCAATTCAAAAGTTGCCGATGTCAAACCGGTACTGGATGCCATCCGTGCCAGGTACACCGACGGCAATATGTTTGAACTTGACGGCATCTCGGTCGAATATGATAAGTGGTGGTTCAATATCCGTGCATCCAACACGGAACCGCTGCTTCGCCTGATCGTCGAAGCCGACACGCCGGAGCTTATGGAGAGCAAAAAAGCTGAATTGCTGAAAATCATCCGGGGATGAAACGCTGTGGAAGAGCTTTTTGACATCTATGACCGGGAGGGCAGACATATCGGCACTGCGCCGCGTTCCCGCTGTCACGGTGATCCGTCGCTGATCCATCGTACCAGTCATGTGGTGGTCATCCATCCGGAGAATGGAAGCATTCTTTTGCAGAAACGGAATTTGCAGAAAGATATCCAGCCGGGGAAATGGGATACCGCCGTCGGCGGTCATCTGGCACTGGGGGAAGATCATCTTACCGGAGCCAGACGGGAGCTGGCAGAGGAACTCGGCATCAATGGCGATGTGGAACTGTTCCATATCTTCGATTCAAAGATACGCAATGAGATCGAATCTGAGGATGTGCGTATATTCGGAACATATATCGCAGATGGCTTCATCTTTGATCCCGGCGAGATCGACGAAATCCGTTTCTGGCAGCGGTATGAGCTTGAAAATCCGGAGTTGCAGAAAGATTTCACCCCGAATCTGATAACGGAACTTGAACAATTGAAAGCCGACGGAAGATTTTATCCGCCGGAGAACTGAAACAAATAAAGGAGTTTTCCTATGGTTGGAATTCTTATGGGCAGTAAAAGTGACCTCGATGTGGTTCGCAACGCCTTTGATGTGCTGGATTCTTTCGGTGTGCCGTTCAAGGCACGCATCCTCTCCGCGCACCGCACGCCGCAGGAAGCGGCAGAGTTTGCTGAAAATGCAGAAAAAAACGGTATCAAAGTTCTCATTTGTGCCGCCGGTATGGCAGCTCACCTCGGCGGTGTGATCGCGGCGCATACCACGCTCCCGGTGGTGGGTATCCCCATGGTCTCAGAACCGTTCAAAGCCGCAGATTCACTGCTTTCTGTTGTGCAGATGCCGCCTGGCATCCCCGTGGCAGCTGTGACATGCGGCAAAGCCGGCGCCAGGAACGCGGCACTGTACGCCGTCAGCATTCTTGCACTTGGCGACAGTGAACTTGCCGCCAAGTTGAAAGATTTCCGCGCCAAACAGCGCGAGCAGGTCCTCTCCGCCGATGCGGAACTTCAGGAGGAACTGCGCAACCGTTAAAGGTTGCTGTAAATTTGATATGCACTTCTTCAGTTGTGTCCAACTTTGGAGGTGCATATCAGATGATCCGTTTGCGACCAAACGGGAGCAAACATACCACGTTATTTTTCTGTGAGAGACCTCTTGCGGCTCTTATAATATCCCGAAAAGGGAGGTTTTCCACTCCCCGCGAATCACCGGTTACTTACAGATACGGCAGCTGCGGCAATCCAGACCTTTCGGCGGGACGTAGAGGCGTCCTTCTTTTATTGCTTTGCGGCGGTTGCAGAAGTTTTTGAATGCCAATATACATCCGACGATGATAAATGCTCCCGGTGCTGCTGCCGGAAGGAGAAAATCAGTTGTCCATGCCGTGATTATTTTGACTTCAAAGACGGAACCGCTGCTCAAAAACTCTCTTATCGCCCCCAGCATAGTCAAAGTCAGTGCAAAGCCCAAACCCATTCCCGCTCCGTCCAGCATTGAGCGGAAGAAGCCGTTTTGCGCCGCGAACGCTTCCGCCCGTCCCAGCACGATGCAGTTCACCACGATCAGCGGGATAAATATTCCCAACGCCTGACACAGCGACGGCGGAGCGTATGCCTGCATCAGCAGATGCACCACTGTTACAAAGGTTGCTATCACCACGATATAAACCGGAATACGGATCTTCTGCGGTGTGATACCGGCGATAAGGCTGATAACGGCGTTGCTGCCGATAAGGACGCAGGTCGTTGCCAGTCCCATGCCGAGCCCGTTGCTGGCACTGCTGGTGACGGCGAGAGTGGGACAGGTTCCCAGAAGCAGAACCAGTACCGGATTTTCTTTCCACACTCCTTTGGCAAAATCCTGCCACAACGAATTTTTCATTTTGCGGCCTCCTGTTCAAATTTTTCTCTGGCGGCGGTGAAATTGGCGGCGGCGGCATTGACCAGTCCGGTCACGGCGCGGCTGGTTACGGTCGCTCCGGTGCGGTAGATCATTTCTCCACCATCTTTGGTGATTTTCCAGGAAGTTCCCGGGGCGGCTTTTTTACCGTGGAACTGATCCAGCACCGGATTGGACGGCAAACCTTCCGGCACGGGAGAAAAGAGGTTGAATATGGTTTTCTGAAACTTGCGTTCGCACACCGCCGCACCCAAACCCGGAGTTTCCTTGTGTTCCAGTATGTATACGGCGAGGATCGTTCCTGCGGTATCGAAACTTACGATGGCATCTATTTTGCCGCCGTAACCGTTGTTTTCCGACACTTTTGCCGCAAATCCGACGATCTTGTTCTGATACTTTGCGACGGCATACTCCACGCCGTTGACATTGATTTTTGATGCGGTCATATCATTGTCGAACTCGGGGAGGTTCAAATTTTTCAATGCGGCAAGTTCAGCTTTCACGCTTGCACTTTTTATCGGTTCGGCGGTCATTTGTGAGACCAGTGCCAATATTCCCGCCGCCACGATGCCGGTGATGCCGAGAAAACCGGAAAGCACCCAGATGTTTTCACTGTTGCGGATATTACTCATGAGCGTTGACCTTTTCACGTTTGGGAACAAAACCGAACGGCCGTTTGCCGCACCATCTGTCGATAAGCGGAACCAGCGCGTTCATAAAGAGAATGGCGAAACTTACGCCCTCCGGATAATTTCCCCACAGCCGGATAACACTGGTCAATATGCCGCAACCGCAGGCAAAAACCGCACATCCGCGCCCGGTTATCGGGCTGGTGACCATGTCGGTCGCCATAAAGATCGCGCCCAGCAGCAAGCCGCCGTTCAAGAGATGAAAGAGCGGATTCGGAGAAACTCCGGGCCAGATGGCGTTGACGGTTCCGGTTATCAGCATCACTGTGCCGATGAAGATCACCGGAACTTTCCAGTTTATCAGATTCAGGATCACCAGAATGAAGAAACCCAGTATCAGTGCCGGTGCGCAAGTTTCACCCAGACATCCGGCGCGGTCACCGACAGCGTAACGGGAGATCATCTCCCATGAATCAAGTTCGGTGAAATTATCTTCTGCTTTGAATGAGCGGTCGGTGATTTTCTCAATACTTTTCATCACCCCCAGCGGCGTGGCGCAACTGACACCGTCCAATGGCTCTCCGTTGTTTATCTTCTTTATATTTTCCGCAGTGTAAAAGAGCTGCTTTTCCGGGTAATTTGTCTGTTTCATACCGCGTGACGGCGTCCACAATGTCATTGCCGCCGGAAGTGCGATCAGCAGTCCCACCCGCGCCACCAGTGCCGGATTGAAGGGGTTGTTGCCGATGCCGCCGTAAACTTGTTTCGCCAGCCAGATCGCCAGTATTGCCCCCAGCGGCGGAACGTAAAGCGGCACTGTCACCGGCAGGCACATCGCCAGCAGTACGCCGGTCACGCACGCAGAACAGTCAGAAATGTTCCGCCATACATCTTTGTCTGCAAGTTTGCACCAGAGTGCCTCCGCCGCAACACAGCACACTGCGGTGTAAAAAATAATAAACAGTGCCCGCATACCGAACAACCATGCTGATGCGGCGATCTGCGGTATCAGTGCCAGCAGCACTCCGCCCATGATCTTGCGCAGTGAAGAACCGCTGCTCAAATGCGGTGACGAACTTAAAACCAGTTTTTCTCCGGTCGGCAGTTTTATATTATCATTGTCAACATCGGTCATGATGGTTATTTCTCCTTGCTGGCGTTCATTTGTTTGCGTAATTCGGCTTTGGCATGGCGGACATTCTGGATCAGCGGGCGATGGTCGGGGCAGACATAGGCGCAGGAACCGCATTCCATGCAGTCCATGATATGATTTTCTGCCGCCAGATCGAAACGTCCGGCTTCAATGGCGGTGGAGAGCAGACACGGAACCAGATTCATGGGACATCCCTGTACGCATCTGCCGCAGTGGATGCAGCCGCTGCTTTCAAAATTGTATGCCTGCTTTTGCGGTATCAGCAATATGCCGGAGGTGTTCTTGCACACCGGCACCTGAAATGATCTCTGGGCAAAGCCCATCATCGGACCTCCGAAAACCAGTTTGCCCGGTTCTTCGGTGATGCCTCCGGCGAAACGGACGGCTTCCAGAGCCGGAGTGCCTATCTTCAATTTGAAATTTCCCGGCTTGACCACGACCTCTCCGGTGACAGTGACGATGCGTTCTACTGACGGTATGCCCAGAGTCACTGCATCATCCAGTGCGGCGCAGGTGGCGACATTTTGCACGATACAGCCGGAATCCATGGGCAGAGTTCCGGATCTGACGGTGCGCCCGGTGATGGCGTTTATCAGCTGTTTCTCCGAACCCTGAGGATAACGGACGCGCAGATATGCGATTTTGACACCATAGTCTCCGGCGTAATGTTCCAATGCTGCGATCGCATCAAGTTTGTTGATTTCGACACCGACGAAGATATTTCCGATATTGAGTATGCGCCCGAGAATGGCGGCACCGCGAATAACCTTTTCCGGAAACTCCTGCATAAGCCGGTGGTCGGCGGTAAGATAAGGTTCACACTCTGCACCGTTGAGTATCAGGGTATCCACGCTTTTGCCCTCCGGCGGGGAAAGTTTGACGTGAGTCGGAAAGGATGCTCCGCCCATGCCGACGATACCCGCTTCGATGACCCGCTGTTTGAGAATGTCCACATCTGCATGCCGCCAATCGGGGATCGGAGCAAACGGAGAATCTGCTTCATCAAGACCGTCTGCAGATATCTCAATGGCAGAAGTCGGCACTCCATGCGTTCCCTGAATGTCACGGATGTTGGACACGATGCCGCTGGTCGGGGAGTGCAAATTGGCGGAAACCGCACCATCTGCGGCGGCAAGCAGTTGATATTTTTTTACCCGGTCACCTTTTTTGACGACCGGTATGGGGGGCTTCCCGGCGTTTTGTGCCAGAATGACAAAATATTTATCCAGCAGAGGCGCATTCTGTACCGGAGTGTAACAGGTCAAACTCTTTCCATCGCCGTGAGGATGGATACCTCCGGCAAAGGTCATCACATTACGGGAACTTTTCATGCGCGTTTACCTCCCGAAGCTGCGTTTTTGGCGACGGCATAACGCTCTTTTTCACTCATTATGCCGTGAACGGGGCAATTGCACTTTTCGATATCCTCCTGGGTGATCGCATCGGGGGAATCGTAATCGATCTGCGCGAGCATTCCATCGAATTTGATTTTTCCGGGAAGGAGTTTTTCGCACTTGCGGCAGCCGATGCAGCCGGCGGCACACAAGGAACGCTTGATCGCCGCCTTTTCCGGTGAGTTGCAGTAAATATGGATGTTGGCATTTGCCGGAACCATTTTTATCACATTGCGCGGACAGACTTTTGCACATTGTTTGCAGCCGGTGCATAACTCCGGATGCACCACCGCTACCCTGCCGACGATCTCTATCGCGCCGAATGGACAAACCCGGGCGCAGCTGCCCAGACCGAGACAGCCGTAACGGCAGGTCGTAGGTCCGCCGGCGACCAGATTGGCGGCGTTGCAATCCTGTACGCCGTTGTAATTCATCTCCTCCGCACCGATGTCGGCACGGCAGCAGACGACCGCCTGCTGCATTTCGATGGGACCGGCATCTATGCCCAGTGCCATGGCTATCGCGGCACGCTGTTCCACACTGGAGACCGGACAGTTCCCCGGAGTGACCTCTCCCGCCGCCAGTGCCCGGGCGAAATCTGCACATCCGGCTCTGCCGCATCCGCCGCAGTTTGCGCCGGGAAGAAGTTCCAGTGCCAGTTCGACACGGTTATCCTGTTCGACTTTGAATAATTTGACAAAGACACCGACGATTGCTCCCAAGGTGAGTCCGAGCAATCCCATTATGACAAGTGCGGTATAAAAAGTCATAACAAAACCTCCTTTCCGAGTGGTCAGCAGAGTCCGGCAAAACCGGTAAAAGCCATTGCCAGAATACCGGCAGTGATCAGTGCAATGGGAGTTCCTTCAAAGGCTTTCGGCGGCACCGCCAGTTCAAGCCTTTCCCGGATACTGGAAAACAGAAGCAGTGCCAGAGCAAAGCCAACTCCGGAAAATGCACCGAAGATCGTGGAATCAAGAACATTGCGCCCGCTTTCCGCGTTGATAGTGGCGGCTCCGAGGACGGCACAGTTGGTTGTTATCAGCGGCAGATATATGCCCAGCGCGCGGTAAAGAGACGGGGTCAGCTTCTGCATCATGATCTCCAGAAGCTGAACCAGTGCGGCGATGACCAGAATAAAAAGCAGGATCCGGAGAAAATCCAGCTTTATCACCGTTCCGGCGATGGTAAATTCCAATAAATAATTGGAGATGGCAGAGGTGATACACGACGCCAGTGCCATAACGAAAATAACCGCACCCGACATCCCCATTGCGGTGCTTAAACGTTTGGACACTCCGAGAAACGGACAAATCCCCAAAAAACGTGAAAGTACAAAATTATATACTAACACGGCCCCAACAGTAAGTTCCAAATACTTCATCTTCAGTCTTTCCTGTTAAGATTGCAATTTTTTTGCCGGAGACGGAACACCGCCTCCGGATGACATTTTATCAATATACCTCCCGTATATCAATAATGTTCAACTGTGCCGGTTCTCCGGGCTGCTGCTTGTTCAGCTGCGGTGTTGCCAGGACATCCAGAACGCGGGAACTGAATTCGCTGACGGTACGGTTGAAGGCGATAAAGTCCATCTGACCGTGGCGGCTCTGCAGAGTTCC
Organism: Lentisphaeria bacterium; assembly: GCA_017508135.1. Taxonomy (GTDB): domain Bacteria; phylum Verrucomicrobiota; class Lentisphaeria; order Victivallales; family Victivallaceae; genus UBA1784. The sequence goes on from JAFVZN010000078.1 coordinate 36,471, forward strand.
CCGGGTATGGGCACCGCCGCCGATGGCTCCGCACCGGATGACCCGCAGATCGTTGAAGCGGTAAACCGGTTTCTGATTGCTGTGACCGAATGGCGACAGACGTTCCAGACAGGTGAAGAACTCCGGAGTCAGTTCCTCCAGGTGAGCTTCCCCGTCATAAGCGATAAAACGTTCAAGTTCCGACGGGGCGATCTGCTTGCGGATCTCCTTGTCCATCTCTTCAAAGAACGGCGCGATATTCTCGGTTTTCAAACCGATACCGACTGCCATCGGGTGACCGCCGTAACGTTCCAGCAAGTGGGAACTGCGGCTGAGAACTTCCACCAGATTCAAGTTGGCAATGCTTCTGCCGGAACCGTAGGCTTCGTCACCCTGAATGGTCAGCACGATGGTGGGACGGTTGTAATCCCGGGCAAGCCGGGAAGCTACGATACCGATGACCCCCTGATGCCAGTTTCTTCCGGCGACCAGAAGGGAATATGGGCTCTGCCAGGCGAGATTGCGTTCTATCTGCTCTCTGGCATCCTGATAGATTTCCTGCTCCTTCTCCTGTCGGCTGCGGTTGAACTGCTCCAGTTGTCCGGCGCAGTTGTAGGCATCGACGATGCACTCGGATTCCAGCAGTTTCAGAGCGACATTTGCATCTCCGACACGCCCGGCGGCGTTGATCCGGGGAGCGAGACGGAAGGTGATGTCGGAGGGGACAAGTTCGGAACGGATGCGGGAACTTTCGATAAGAGCCCGGATGCCGGGACGGAGCTGACGGCGGAGGGCTTCGATACCGTACTTGACCAGAATGCGGTTTTCACCGAGCAGCGGCACGATATCAGCGACTGTTCCCAGAGCAACGTAATCGAGAACCTCTTCCAGATTGGTCTGGAAACCGCCGAGATTGTTTTCGCGTCCGTACTTCACAAAGGCGTGAGAAAGTTTAAACGCGGCACCGGCTCCGGAGAGCAGTTGGAGATCTTCCAGTTCCGGATAAACCTTGGGGTTGATGACGGCAAGAGCCTTCGGCAGTTCGGAACCTGCTTCGTGGTGGTCGGTGACGATGACATCGATACCCAAAGCAACGGCATTTTCGACCGCTTCACAGCTGGTGATACCGCAGTCGACGGTAACGAGGACACCGCACTTACCGAACATCTCAAGAGCTTTTTCCAGAGATTCCGGAGTGAAACCGTAACCGTCATCGAAACGGTGGGGAATGAAGGAGTTGACAATTGCTCCATTCTGACGGAGGACCAGAGCCAGCAGAGCACTGGCAGTGATGCCGTCGGTATCATAGTCACCGTGGATGAGGATCGGTTCCCGGTCGGCAATGGCCTGCCACAAGCGGGCGGAGGCATCCTTTATTCCGGGGAAACGGTAAGGATCGCTCAGGTTGGCGAGCCGGGGGTTGATGAAATCGCGTATCTGATCGACGGAGATGCCCCGCGAGGCAAAGTAGACCGCGATCGGACGGGGGAATGAAAATTTCTGTTGTATCAGATCAATATCCTGATCCAGAAAATTTCCGGACTGTTTCCAATTTTTAGCACCCATTGTTCTTTATACTCTTCCGTTATTTATTCATCTTATAAGATAACACCGGAAACAGTATTTGTAAAGCCGTAAAAGGAAAATTTTGGAAATAATTTCACAGATATCCCGAAAAATCTCCCTGCGGCGGTGCATTGTTGGCAATTTCGCGCCTTGCGGATGGAACAGGCCGTGCAGCGACCAACGGGAGCAAAAAATACTTCGCTTTTCCCGGAAGGGGTGGTGTGTGGGGAGGGTAAACCCTCTTTTCTCGTGAAAAGAAGTTTTTCCCTTCCCCCGGAATTCCGGCATCTTTTACAAACGCTATATTCCCATTGAGGGGAGATAATTTGATAAGCTTTTTGCGACCAACGGGAGCAAAAAATACTTCGCTTTTCCCGGAAGGGGTGGGGTGTGGGGAGGGGAAACCCTCTTTTCTCGTGAAAAGAGGGTTTCCCCTCCCCACAAGTCATCTCCTCTTTTCGGGAACAGCGCATTTATAAAAGACGCCTGCCGGTGTCTTGCCTTGATTTTTCTTTTTGGCGGTGCTATATTATTTTCCGGATAAAAAGTCAAGGAAATATCATGAGGAGTTTTGAGCAAATGTTCTTTTGCATAGCGATCATCTATTTGCTGGCATTACTGGGATTTCTCACTCAATTGAAGCGCATTTCCCGGTGGTGGCGGCTGGGGATATTGGCGGTTTTCTGCGCGGTAAATATGGCTTTCGCCGGAATATTGCGCACCCTGGCGTATCTTTCTTACAACATCCAATCCGGAGAGCGCGCCTTGAAGTTCTTTACAGAACTTGCCGGACAACTTGCCAACGACACAGTGACCATCGAATACCTGCCCATGCCGACCTATACCGCAAGCATCGTTTGGGGTATAATTTCACTGTCGGGAATGATTGCCGCGTTTGTGGTGCTGGGGATGAAATTCCGCTGGTACAGTTGGATCGCCGCCCTTTCAGCGATGATTTTCGCCTTTGGCACATTGGGCATCCAAACACCGTATACGGAATCGCGGTACATCAGAGACTCCAATCTTTTGCGAAAAAAAACCTATTCTCTTATTGAGCAGAAACGCAAAGAAAATGTAAGTACCAAACAACTCTCCGATGCGATCAAAGCCAATTTGAAGGATTTCCACTACTCTTACGAAAACCGCAAAGACGAAAAGGCATCTTCTGAAAAAATCCTGACCGCCATGCAAAACTTACAGCCGGAAAAATAAGATCCCATTTTAACTCCTGCGTTTCAAACCGTGTACGCAGAAAGTCATCTTGATTTTCGCTTGCGGCGATGCTATATTAATCATCCGGAATAACCGAAGGAAGTTTTGATATGAAATTTTTATTGTCGCTTTTTTGTGCATGTTCATCTTTTTGTGCTGTCGCCGGAAATCTGGTACGCGAACACATGGTCACTGCAAAAGATGGAACAAAACTTTACACGTTGACGGCAGTTCCGGCAAAAAACAAAAAATATCCGGTGATAATCCAGCGTAATCCTTACATAAAAAACACTCCGGAAGAACTCGCGTTCAGAATAAAACTTTTTAAAAAGAAGGATCTTCGCGGTTTTGTCCTTGTTTTCCAGCACTGCCGGGGAACCGGCAAAAGTGAAGGCGATTTCATCCCCTATATCAACGAATCCTCCGACGGTCAGGATCTGTTGAACTGGGTCCGGAAACAGGATTTTTACAACGGCGAAATTTACCTTTCCGGCGGCAGTTACGGCGCAAGTGTCCACGGCTCCTATCTCAATACCCCTCAAACAGATATCAAAGGCATATACTGGGCGGCTCAAGATACTGAACGCTACAACATCATCTACCGCAACGGTTTTCTGCGCCTGCAGCTGCACTCGAGCTGGTATCTTAAGATGTACAAAATAAACTCATCCATAAAACGCAAACGCCGGGCGGCACGATTCAACGCCTTCCCTCTGACCGGCATTACCCGCGATGTCTTCGGTGAACCTGCCCCGGATTATGAAACTATCCTGCTGCATCCGGATAAAAACGATCCTTTCTGGAAAACTCCCGGCTGTGGCGGCGGCGAATACTCCAACGCTCTTGTCAATGCCAGGATCCCGACCTTCTTTGTCGGCTCCTGGCACGATATTTACATCACCGGCATGCTCGACATCTGGAGAAAACTTGATCCGGAACACCGGAAAAACTGCGTCTTTATGATAACTCCTTTTGAACACGCCTACCCCAACCGCCGGAAAGATCTCGCCACGGAACTCTTCTCCCCCGGCGGCCGGCCGTCTGAATACGCCCCCGTCGGCGACCTCGACTGCTTCTGGTTCAAGCACTTGAGAAAAGAGAATGATCTTCCGCATTTTACCAAAGGTAAGATCACCCGCTATGTTCTCTTCGGCAACAAGTGGGAAACTTCGGAGGATGTCGGAACCGATTCCGCTTCCATAAAATTTTATCTCAATGCCGACCGGGAGCTTACCACCGCCGTTCCGCCGTCCGGAAAGATAACTTACACCTACGATCCCCGCGATCCAGCTGCTTTCAAAGGTGCTTGTCACGGCAACTTCGGCGGCGTGCAATTACAGGATGCTCCCAACTCCCGGCAGGACATCATCTCCTTTATCTCCGCACCTTTTACCCACGACCAGATCGTTGAAGGTGATTTCTATGGAAAACTTTTCGTCACCTCCTCCGCTCCTGATACTTGTTTTTACCTCCGCTTGAGCGTGGTGAAAAACGGCAGGGCTTTCGGCTTGCGCAACGAAATCGACTCCATCTGCCGCACCAATCCCGATTTCCGCCCCGGCAAGGAAGCGGTGATCGACTTCAAAATCGCCGCTCACAGCTTCAAACTTTCCCGAGGTGACCGGTTGCGGCTGGATATATCCAGTTCCTGCTGGCCTTATTTCCAGCTGCACAGCAACTTCAGGGGCAATCAGGCACTTCAAAAGAGTTCTCAAATTGCCGCCAACACCATCCTTACCGGCAAATCGTTTATCGCGATCCCCATGGCAAAATCCCGCTGAACCAGACTTTTTGAGCTCCATCCGCTGTTGAAAAAGTGCAATTTCACCGCTATATTATGCCAATGATTTTATCAAGGAGTTTTTACTTATGGAAAAATATTACACCACATTCGCCAGAGATAAATGGAATCAGGACGATTGGCTCGTTGTCCGCAGTCCCCGCTGGGAAGATGTGAGCCATTGGATACAGCGCGACGACTGCATTTCCAACTACGTTCCGGACGACCTCAAGCCCGAAGATATGCAAATGGGACGTGACCGCACCGGCGAAAGTTACATCAGTATGCTTTTGAAACAGCCGGTTTCCGGCAGTGCCCGTCTTTCGACGACCTGCGTTTTCCACAGCCGCATGGCGCCGCTGATCGTGCTTTCACGCGAACTCGGCCCCATCCACCATGAACATCTGGAAGTCGTCCTTTACGATCGCGGCGTCAATTTGTGGCACCACTTCTACCGCGACGGCAAACCGTCGTGGAAACTGCTCTCCTTTATCGAACTCGATCTGGCTATCGACGAAAAGCACACTCTCACCGCCGAAATGATCGTCACCCACAAGGGAAAATTCCTGCTGATGGGATGCGACGGCAAGACCTTCGACTGCCGCCTTGCCGATGATTGGCCGGAAACATACTACGTCGGCTTCACCGGATGCGAAGGCAGAAACAGCTTCTATGATTTCAGCGTCATCCCCGGCAGAACCGATTCCGAGGCGATGAAAGAACGCGTCTCTGATTAAGTCGTTTTTCATGATGACAAAACAGGCGGAAAGCTCTGTTCCCGAAAAGGGAGATGATTTGTGGGGAGGGGAAACCCTCTTTTCACGGGAAAAGAGGGTTTCCCCTCCCCACACCCCACCCCTTCCGAGAAAAGCGAAGTATTTTTTGCTCCCGTTGGTCGCAAAAAGCTTATCAAATTATCTTCCCCCCACACAAAGGGAATATAGCGTTTCAAAAAGCTCTGTTCACGGGAAAAGATGGTTTCCCCTCCCCACACCCCACCCC
>JAFVZN010000079.1 GCA_017508135.1 Lentisphaeria bacterium
CATCCTTACCAAGGATGTGCTCTACCGACTGAGCTATGCAGGCATATCACAAAGTGGTACCCGAGGGGGGATTTGAACCCCCAAGGATCGCTCCATATGGACCTCAACCATACGCGTCTGCCAATTCCGCCACCCGGGCATCTTTTTTATCCCACTCACGCCGCAATCTTAAACTCTCGCATGTCGTACATGGAACATCACCTAATATACATGACAGGTTGGTATTTTGCAAATGGTTTTTTGAAATTTTTCGCAATTTTTTTCATTTTTTCCCGTTTTTTGCTGATTTCAACCTGTTTTTCACCTTTCCGGGAGGGATTCCGCCCTCCCGGAAAAAGTGATATTTCACCGGACCGCGACAGCCCGGAACCGGGGATAATAGATCCCCGGAGCCTTTTCGACCCGGATCGCGACCTTATCTTTCCCCGCAGCCAGAGCCACCAGACAGCATCCGTTTTCATCAAATTTCAACTGCTGACGGACACCGCCATCGACGGTGCAGACGAAATCCGCCGTCTCTTCGGTATCGCCGTAGATCGCCAGCGTACACGCGCTTTCCGGCCGGGAGAGTTCCATATCCAGAAATCCATTGGGGAACACAGTATTGCCCGACCAGCGGATCGGATAACCGTTTTCCACCGATGCGTGCGCCGAATGCATATACCGCGCCACGCGCCACTCATCGAGCAGAGAACCGCACAGGATCACATCGTATGCACCGTCTCCGAACTCCTTGCGCGCGGCATATTCTGCTTTATATTCGTTTTCCAGCACCTGGCTTATCACGTAGGTGGGCTGGAGATAGATCTCTTCGATGGTGCGCTTGCCCCGGAACAGTGCCTGCTCCAGACCATTGACAAAGACCGTCGGGACCGGGATCGCATCTTCCAGCGAAACTTCTGAGATCGCCTGCAGCTTCTTCCGGGCATCCTCCGCCACTTCATGCAGGATGCGCCCATCCGGGTCCCCTGCCTCCATGGAATCGAAGTACGCCGCCATCACTCTCATATATTCACGGAACGCGCGGGTGATGCGCACGGCATTGTTCCACAACCGTTCACGCCACGCATATTCCGCTTCGTATCCGGCTTCCCGGGGGAGCGAATTCAACAGAGCAAGACCGGCATCAGCGATCGCCACCGCCTCCTCTTTCTCCCGGATGATGGCATCTCTGCCCGGAGAACACTTGTCACTCAACACCGACCAGACACCTTCACCATTCTTCAAGCTCACGCCGTTTTTGAAGACTGCCGGCACAAACGCCGCCTTGACGTACTTCAGATTTTTCTGCAGCGGGAAGGTGTGGAAGATGACATGACCATCGATAAAGTTGTTCTTCTCGACCATGCGGAAGCCATCCAGCCCCAGCTTGAGGAACGCTTCCCGCGCGGATGCCGGTGCCGTCTTTTCCAGCCACTCCCGGCGGATCTCTTCTGCGGTCACATCCGGATCGTCGATCGCCCGTTCATAGGCGTAAAGATTGATCTCATAACATTCAAAGATGTTGTTGCCGACACGATCCAGACGGATGGCGTAACGATCAACACCGGCCGCCTGCCCAGTCCGGACGTACTTGACGATATTTTCAACGTTCTCAGCGGGGAGCTTTCCGGCACCGAGAAACTCGCCGAGGCAGTCACACTCTGCGCCGAGCGTGGCTCCCGGAACACTGCGGAGGAAGGGGTTGGTGGGCAGGAACGGGTCAAAGTCGTAAGGCGTGATCTTGGTTTCGATCTCAAAACCGTACTCCTTCGCCGCGCCGCGCGCGCCGCCGATGATATCTTCGTAATCCTGCGCGATGGAACCGAAAGAACGGAGAATGAACCGTTTTCCCCGTGCTGCAAGCTCAGAAGCAAAGATCCGGACGATATGCTCGACCACCTTTTTCGGCGGATACTTCTCTTTATTGGAGTTGTGGATGACCGAATAGGTCGCTTCAGTGAGCGTCAGCACCAAACCGTCCAGCTCCGGCACACTCTTGAAACTGCTGTCGATCTTGTAACGCAGCAAATCTTCATAACCTTTGCCGAGCAGGTCAAATTCGCCGTTGGCATCCAGCAGATCGGGACGGTCGGTGAGCAATCCGGCGGGAACCATCGCCTCGCGGTGCCAATAGTAGACCGGTTTGTTGATGGAGTGGGCGACCGCCAGCACGTCGCGGAGTTTCTTGCGGTTCGCTTCGATGCCGGCGAGGTCGATCGAACGGTGGGTCACCGGAAAATCAGCGTAGTCGGTCAAACCGTCCATACCGCCGAGATTGGTGTGGCAATCCGCACAAATTTCAAAACTGTCCACCCGGTACCGGGCGGCGTTTTTAACAACCAGCTTCATATAATCCACATCCAGCGGTGTGGGGTGCATAAGACTCCAGGTAATCTCTGCCATAATAAAAATTCCTTTTCTCTTTTGGGGACTTTTGAAATTGTCTCTTTTATCAACATTTTAAATGTGTAACGTTATAATAGACCACCAAAAGTTGATTTTTTCAACCATATCGCCGGAAAAAAACTGGTATTTTTGCTGTTGATGTGATATATTTACATATATATAAGATTATCACACATAAATGCAAGGTATGTTATCATGATCAAACTGCATCTTTTTGAAATGGACAACACTCTGGTCGGCATCAACTACGATTCCGCCTGGAAGGAGTTTCTCGTCAAAGCCGGTATTGCTCCGGAGAGTGCAAAAGCTGCCGCGGCGGAACTCTGCGACAAACGTTCTGCCGGAAAAATGTTTGATGCGGCGGAGTTTTTGAAGTTCCAGCTGGCAGAATTCAACGGCAATACCAAACCGGATATGCTCAAGCTCGCCTTCAAATTTTTTGAAGAAGTGGTCAAACCCGCCATCAAACAGCCGGCATTCGACTATGTAAAGAGCCTTATCCGCTCCGGTTCCCAGGTGGCGATCCTCACCTCCACCAACAATATCCTGACCTACCATACCGCGCTCTACTTCGGCATCGCCGACTACATCGGCGCGGACCCGGATGCGGTCAACGGCTTCTTCAACGGTGGATCTTCCAAACTTTATCCTTACGGCGACGGCAAAATCTTCTACCTCGGCAAATACTGCGAACGTTACAACTTCGATGCCTCAGAAGTTGCCGTTTACAGTTCCGCCATGACTGACCTGCCCCTGCTGAGCGTTGCCGGACGTCCGGTCGCGGTCGATCCGTGCGACACGCTGGCTCAGTATGCCCAAGGTCACAACTGGGAAATCCTCAACTGGCAGAAGTGATTTCTGCACATAAACTGTACTATGGCTTCTGACAAGATAAAATTCACAGCGAACTACCGCCGGAACTATGTTGCTTTTCTGGCGGTGCTGCTCTTTTTCCTCATTATCGCAGGCGAGATCGTTCTGGCGGTCGCAGTCCCTGTCGTCATGCGGAACGAAGATCTTATGACCGATGAAGCCAACCGTATTGAGCTGCTTCAGCTCTTTGACTATACCCGTAACATCTGCAAAAGCATCCCGGGAAAAAATGCCGCAGGTCAGGAAGATGCGATACTTCAGATGGAAAAGCAGCTGCTCACGGATGTGCTGAACAGCTTCGCCCGCTACATGCGGGAGGAGGGAGATAAACTCACCCCGCAGGAGGTCAACGAGATTTCAGTCATTCTGCGACAGCTCTGCAAGGTCGCAGTGCAACTTTCCAAAGGCAAACGTTTTTCCACCGAAAACCGCATCGACACCTCCTCTTATATAAACGGTCTGCTCAAAAAAACACGCGGAGAAAATACCGATGGTTCAACACGATAAAAACAAAGAACTTGCCGCGATCGAAAAATTCAGCTCAGGACGGGTCGCCGTTCTGGGAGATATCATGCTCGACGCTTACCTCTGGGGCGCAGTCAACCGGATATCTCCGGAGGCTCCGGTCCCGGTCGTTGATGTCCGCCGCCGCAGCTGCTGCCCCGGCGGTGCCGCCAATGTCATCCGCAATATCGCCACGCTGGGCGGTCACGCCAAAGCGTTCGGCATCGTCGGCAACGACCCCGCCGGGAGAGAGGTCATCTCACTGCTCAAAGAGTACGGTGCCGATATCGCCGGGATCATCCGCTCCAACGAACGCCGTACCACCGAAAAATGCCGTGTCGTCGCCGGAGCACAGCAATTGCTCCGTGCTGACTTTGAAGATACCACCCCCATCGCGGAAGCTGACCGGGACAAACTGGTATCAAAAGTGGTCCGCCACATCCGGAAAGCAGAGATCGATGCCGTTATTTTCGACGATTACGCCAAAGGTGTTCTCTGCGCCGATATGCTCAAAATCATCATCAAAGAGGCGAAAAAGTCCAATATTTTCACCATGCTCGATCCCAAACCCAAATCCGGCGGTGTCACTCCGGTCTCCGGCTTGACACTGCTCAAGCCCAACCGCAGTGAAGCATTCGCTCTGGCGGGCATCAATGATCCGGGTCCGGTGGAAGATCCGGCAAAAGATCAGCCGCTCCGCCGTGCCGCCGCCAGAATTTTTGAAATCTGGCAGCCGGAAAACCTGCTGATCTCCCTGGCGGGACAGGGCATGATCCTCTATCCTGCCAATGGAGAACCGCAGGTGATCCCGACCCGGGCGCGGGAAGTGTTTGATGTTTCCGGAGCCGGGGATACCGTAGCCGCTGTCTGCACCCTTGCGCTGGCGACCGGATGTTCACCGCTGCTGGCGGCAGAACTGGCAAACCGCGCCGCCGGTGTCGTTGTCGGCAAGATCGGCACCGCCCCCATTCTGTTTGATGAACTGCTGGCGGCGATAAAAGAGTAAGATCCGTATGTAATACAATATATATTATAGAGAGATACACAATCATTATGGAAATCAAAATCGGAAAATCTGTCGTCGTCGGCAATGGCAAACTTGTACTGCTGGGCGGCCCCTGTGTCGCTGAATCGGAAAAAACCTGTCTGGAAATCGCGGAATATCTGATCGGACTTTGCGCCGAACTGGATATCCAGTATGTATTCAAGGCTTCTTATGATAAAGCCAACCGCTCCAGCATCTCCTCCAAGCGCGGACTGGGAATTGAAAAAGGTCTGAGCATACTTCAGTCCATCAAGGATCACTTCAACGTCCCGGTGGTAACTGATGTCCACGAAAGTGCCGAAGTTCCCATTGCCGCAGGTGTCGTCGATCTCCTCCAGATCCCGGCGTTTCTCTGCCGCCAGACCGATCTGCTGGTCGCCTGCGGAAAAACCGGTTTACCGGTAAACATCAAAAAAGGTCAGTTCATGGCTCCGGAAGATATGGCGGGCGTCGTGGACAAAGTCCGTTCCACCGGCAACGACAAGGTGATGCTCTGCGAACGCGGAACCAGTTTCGGTTATCACAATCTGGTCGTCGATATGCGCGGTTTGATGACGATGCGCGATCTGGGCGTGCCGGTGGTCTTTGATGCCACCCACTCCGTCCAGCTTCCCGGCGGTCTGGGCAACGCCTCCGGCGGCCGCAAAGAGTTCGTCCTGCCGCTCGCCAAAGCTGCCGCTGCTGTCGGTATCGATGCGCTTTTCACCGAAGTCCATCCCCGCCCGCAGGAAGCGTGGTCCGACGGTCCCAATTCTCTGGATTTCCAGCAGATAAGAGAAACACTGATCCAGGTCAAGGCTATCCATGCACTCAACAGCGGACTTTAAAAAGATCAAACTCCTGATCTTCGATATTGACGGGACCCTTACCGACGGGAGTTATCACACCACCGATGACGGCAAGGCGGTGAAGTTTTTCAATATCCATGACCAGCACTGGCTGAAACTCGCCATCCGCGCCGGATTGAAAACGGCACTGCTCTCAGCAAGAAACGACGATATCAACCGCCGCTTTGCAACGGATGCCATGATTTCAGAGTGTGTGTTTTCCGCAAGCAGCAAAGTTGATGCCTTTTATGCACTTTGTGATAAACTCGGTATCGCGCCGGAAGAGTGTCTTTATGCCGGTGACGATGTGATCGACATGCCGGTGATGAAACGCGCCGGTATCGCCGTCACCCCGGCGGATGCTGTTGCCATAATGGATGAAGTTTCTCCGTGGCGCACCACCGCCGCCGGCGGCAAAGGTGTTGCTTACGAAGTCGTTTACCGGGTATTGAAAGAACAGGGTACACTGGATCAGGTCATGGAGCGTTACCGGAAATGAAAAGGCGGTCTTACATTCTGCTGACAGCGGCAGTACTGATGCTGATGCCAATGCTTTACGGTTCGGCACTGAACCGGGATTTTTCCATGGGACAGTTAAAGATCCCGCTCTACCAGAAAGGTAAACTTGAAGTCGTTATCTTCGCTGACAGCGGCAAACGCCATGGCGATATGATCACCGGACAGAATACGCTTATCGACCGGCTTCTTGCCACCGCCGATGTCGACAAGATACCGGACGGATGGCAGCAGAAGATCCAGAAACTCGACGCGCCGCTGATCGACGTACTGAATTTCTGGAAAAACCGCTACCTTTCCAGTGATGCCATCATCTTTACACCGCTGTGCAATTTCGACCGCAAAAACAATCTGGTCTACGGCGATGACAATGTGCTTATGCGTACACCTTTATTCGACCTTGACGGTGTCGGTTTCCGCACCAATCTGACCACCAAAGAGATCGAAATCAGCTCCGATGTCCGTATCGTGGCGCGCCGCGATGACAGCGATCCCCGGGAGATCATCAGCAGGAAGATCCCCGTTCCGCCGCAGTACACGACCGTAAGTGCCACCGGAGATTCCCTGCGTTTCGACATGGCGCACAATGAACTTATGCTTATCGGTAACGTCAAAGTCGTCGATGGCAACACCACCTTGACCTGCGACCGCCTCACCATATTCCTGAAATCCAGCTCCGCCCAGAAGCGTTCCAAACGGGAAAGCAACACCGGCGACAGCAGTGCCATGCTCAAAGGCGTATCCCGGATACTTGCTGACGGCGAAGTGATCCTGCGCCGCAAACCGGAAAGTTCGACCGATAAAAGTGCCGTTCAAACCGCGTGGTGCGAACATCTGGAGTATGAGTTTGACAGCGGACGCATCATCCTCACCGGAGAAGAAGAACTGCCGAAACTGGCTCAGGGCAGTCACGAGCTTACCGGAGAACGGATCGAGTTGCTGCGGTTTTCACGCAAAGCATTCGTCAACGGCAAGTGCAAGATCACCGAAAAGGGTATCGTGAACGATCGTGAACAAATCGTCCGCACCATCATCGCTGACCGGGCGAATTTTGATGCCGTGGATAATTTGAATGTCTTTACCGGCAATGTCAAAGTTACGGACAAAGATGCCGTTCTCACCTGCGATTCCATGCGGATATTCCTCAAAAAAGCGCAGAAAAATCTGAAAAACGCCAAAAAGAAGCCTGACAACGCAGAGTTTTCCCCGCTCTCCGGCAGTCAGGAACTTGACCGCATCTACTGCGAAGGCAAGGTAAAAATCGTCACCATACCCAAAGCGGCACCGGATGCGAAATCCGCTCCTCCCCGCGCCAGTACCATCGAAGCCAAACGGTGTGAACTGGATTATCCGGCAGATAAACTGGTTTTCCATGAGCAGGTCCGGGTCAACCACAAGGGAGACACCCTTGATTGTGACCGTCTTGACCTCTTTATGAAAAATTCCAGCTTCGCCGGCGCGCCGGATAAAAAACGTCCCTCCCGCGGCGTGGCACTGGGCGGACGTGCGGCAGACAGCAAAACGCTGACCAAAGTCATCGCCTCCGGCAATGTATATATGAAAGATCAGAAAAGCGATCTGCGGACAGAATTGATGACGTTGGAATTTCAGGAGCTGAAACCGGGAACCGTCACCACTCCGGGAATGTTCGCCACCAACAATATCCAGCTCATCCACATCATCTGCGACGGGAAGGTCATCGCCGGAAGTCTGCCCCAGATGAAAAAAGCCGCGCCGGGCAGAAAACGTACCCTCAAAGCTGAACACGCCATGACTTATCTGCTGAAAAACCGGGCAGAGTTTCACAAAAATGTGATACTTCAGGATGGTGATAGCGAGATCCATTGTCAGGATATGTTCGTCTTTACCGGTACGCCGCCTGCCGCCGCGACCGCATCAAAGGACAAACCGGCGGTCGAAGATCCCGATGCCGACCCGTTCGCGCTGGAGATAACGGAAAATGCCGCGCCATCCCGGATCGCATTGTCCGATGGCATCGACCTGGAGCAGATCATCTGTAAAAACCAGGTCGTACTTATCAACCGGGACAAAAAAGGCAAAGCCATCCATGCCGGAGGCGACACTGCCACATACACCGTTGCCACCAGCGATATCGTCATCACTGCCGATGCCCCCCGCCGTCCGTATCTGCGCCACGACGGCAAGATACAATACAGCGATATCATAAAGGGGAACCTCAAGACGGAAACGCTTGAAGGCAAAGGCAACATCCAGATCGTTACCGAAAAGAAGGCAAAGTAGATTTGCGCCATCATTTCCGGAATTTCCTGCAGCCGTAATATTGCAAAAAACACATTTACGGTGTATATTATAAGAAGTCCACGACAAGATCTGTCGTGGATTTTCATTTAATCAGACACCCCGTATTTCCGGCAGGGGCGGGGCTCATAAGAGAGAGCATTTTATTGTAAGAAAGGGAAAAAAAATGTTTCGTCCGGTATTATTTTCAGAGTTGAAAGAGTACTCGTGGAAAAAATTCAGTCAGGATCTCTTTGCCGGTGTCACCGTCGGCGTGGTGGCACTGCCGCTGGCAATGGCATTCTCCATCGCGTGCGGCTTCACCCCGGCGCGGGGAATTTACACTGCCGTCATCGCCGGATTTCTGATCTCATTCTTCGGCGGCAGCCGGGTGCAGATCGGTGGTCCCACCGGAGCGTTTATCGTCATCATCGCCTCCATATACGCAAAGTTCGGCAATGCCGGATTGCTGACCGCAACTTTGCTGGCAGGTATCATCCTGATCCTGTTCGGCATCTTCAAAATGGGTGCGTTGATAAAATTCATCCCGTTCCCGGTGACGACCGGTTTCACCTCCGGTATTGCCGTGGTGATCTTCGCCACTCAGCTCAACGACCTTTTCGGCTTGCAGCTCGCCGAGCTTCCGGCTGATTTCATCGGTAAAATCAAAACTGTCGTCCTCAATATGGGCAATATCAACTGGGCAACTTTCGGCGTAAGTATTTTCACCATCGTGGTGATCTGCCTGGTACGCAAATTCTTTCCCCGGCTCCCGGCGATGCTTATCGGTATGCTTGCCGCAACTGTGCTGGCGGCAGTATGCGGTTTGCAGATCGACACCATCGGTTCCAAATTCGGTGAACTGCCCCGTACCCTGCCGATGCCCGGATTGGAGATCCTGCCGGTCTCGCGATTCGGTGAAGTGTTAGTTCCCGCATTTACCATCGCACTGCTGGCGGCGATCGAATCGCTGCTCAGTGCCACCGTCGCCGACGGTATGACCGGAGGCAAACACCATCTGCCCAACACCGAACTTATCGGTCAGGGATTGGGTAATATCGGAGCCGTTTTCTTCGGAGGTATCCCCGCGACCGGTGCGATCGCCCGTACTGCGACCAATATCAAAAGCGGCGCGCAAACTCCGGTCGCCGGTATGATCCATGCGGCAGTGCTGACCTTGATCCTGCTGCTGCTGGCTCCGCAGGCAAAGATGATCCCGCTGGCGGCACTTGCCGGAATCATGGCGGTCGTCTGCTACAATATGAGTGAATACCACACCTTCTGCCGGATGTTCAAAGGCCCCAAGAGCGACTGGGCGGTGATGCTGGCGACCTTTTTGCTGACCGTCTTTATCGATTTGATCGTGGCGGTGGAAGTTGGAGTCGTACTGGCGGCACTGCTCTTCATCCGGAGAATGTCCGACATCTCCAACGTCAGTGCCATCACCGGCGAGCTTGCCGGAGACAACCGGAATGCCGACGATCCGGACAATATCAAAAACCGCAACGTCCCGGCGAATGTGGTGGTCTTTGAAGTACAGGGACCGTTCTTCTTCGGTGCGGTCGACGGTTTCCGGGATGCAGCGATGAACTTTTCCAAGCCGGGCATCTCCACGATCATCCTGCGTATGCGGATGGTTCCGGCGATCGATGCCACCGGTCTGACCGTGCTGGCGGACTTCGTTACCCAGTGCAAAAAGCGGAAGCTCAACATCGTCCTCTCCGGAGTTCAGCCGGACTCCCAGCCGATGAAGGCGTTTGAACACTTCGGTCTGGACAGAGAGCTGGGCAAAGAGAACATCTGCCCCCATATCGATCAGGCTCTCAAACGGGCATCGGAGTTGTAAATTCAACTGCGTATGATTTTGCTCCCGGAAAGGATCATCCCTCCGAACCGGGATAAAACCACAGCTGTCTCGTAAAAATCAAACCTGCGGCGGCGGGAGAGCCGCCTCGCCGCTCGTGCTTCGCACTCGACGGTTGCAGTCGATTTTCCGGAGACCTCGCCCTCCGTCATTCCGGGCGGCTTACGCCGTCCTTATAACTGCGGTAAGGTAGTTTTAAAGTAGTACACCTTGTCCCGGCGGAGCGAAAGCGGAGACGGATCCTTCGTTGCCTTGACTTACCACTAACCTTGCCGCACACTGCATCCGCCGCGATCATGGCATTGTGCGATCTTTGCAAAATCTGACAAAATTACTTTTTAAAAATC
>JAFVZN010000080.1 GCA_017508135.1 Lentisphaeria bacterium
GCAGAAATGCGCGAAGTCGTTGCAAAAGGCGGTTTCGGTACAAGCGTTACCCCCGTCTCCCAGTTCTACTTCCAGCAGGCTTTCCGTAACGCCGTTATGGGAAAAAATGCTGACGGTTCCTGGAAACTCGATCCCAAGGGCTATGGTCTGATGGTTCTCGGTTACTTCGGTAAGACCCCGATCGCTCCCGATCCGCAGGTCGTCAAATGGGCTCAGGAACAGCTCGGCAAAGAACCCACCACCAAGGCTGTCGTCGAAATCAACGATGCCAACCCCAAACTCGGTATCGCCTACAACACCCAGCTTCTGAAAGACAACGGTATCGAAGTCACTGAAGAAAACATCTTCATCGCCGCCGCCTGCGGTGAAAAGGGTATCAACTTCCTCAAGGGTGACAAGCCCATGGGTATCCGTTACAAAGAAGAAGCCAAGCCCGCCGCCAAAGGTGGTGCTTACACCGCTGACATCGACGGTGCCAAAGTCGCCGTTGAAGTCAACGCTGCCAATGGTACTTACACCGCCAAAGTCAACGGCAAGAGCTACACCGTCAAGCTCGCCGACGGCATCGATGCCGCCGCCGCTTCCGCTCCTGCTCCCGCCGCCGGTGGTGCTGCCCAGCCGCTGACCACCCCGCTCCCGGGTACGGTCATGAAAATCGAAGTCAAAGCCGGACAGGCGGTCAAGAACGGCGATACCATCATGATCCTCGAAGCGATGAAGATGGAAACCCCGGTCACCGCTGACCGTGACGGCGTCATCGCTTCCATCGAAGTTGCCGTCGGCGATGTCGTCGGCGAAGGCGATACTCTGGTTATGATCGGCTGAGTTGAGGAGTGCAATTGAAATGAGTAACTTCAAAAAATTCAGTTTGGCTCTGCTTCTGGCTGTGGCGGCGTTTTTCACCGCCGAAGCCAAATTCGAGCGGATCAAAGAAAGTGAAATCAGAGTTCCCAAGTTTGCCAAAGAGATCAAACAGGACAGTGATGATATCTTTTCCTGGATGGAATACAAAGGTACCCGTTACCTGATTTACCGCGGTAAATTGCAGGAAGAAGGCAAAAAAGCCGAATATGTTCCTATGACCGTTTACACCGTGACCATCCCCTATGACGGTATGTGCAAACCCGGCCGTCAGATGATGATGTATCATCCGGAAGGTTTCAGCAAAGGTATCCTTTATTCCAACTCCGCGTTGCAATGCATCTATTTGAACGATGCGCTGGTCGATGCGGCGGTCATCGCTCCGGGAACTGTTCTCGGTGCTTTCAAGGCTATTGATGCCAGTCAGAGTGCGGTCGCCGGTTCCGGTTCCAAAGGCAAACTGGATGGCTGGGGCGCGACCTTTCAGGCTCTGTGGAAGAGTACCGGTATCTACGACTTGTACCGTCAGACCACCAGTGATTTCTCCAAAACCTGGACTCTCGGTCTCGGTCGCGTTCTGATGATCTGTGTCGCGCTGGTGCTGATCTATCTCGCCATCGCCAAAGAGTTTGAACCGCTGCTTCTGCTGCCCATCGGTTTCGGTGCGCTGCTTGCCAACATTCCCTTGGCAGGTATCTCCGGTCCGGACGGTTTGCAGGGTATGGTCTTTGAAGTCGGTATCAACAGCGGCGTTTTCCCGCTGCTCATCTTCATGGGTGTCGGTGCGATGACTGACTTCGCTCCGCTGATCGCCAACCCGAAAACCGCGCTGTTGGGCGGTGCCGCCCAGTTCGGTATCTTCTCCGCTCTGCTCGGCGCGCTCTGCCTCGGTGCAGTCGGAATCGACTTCGACCTCAAGGATGCTGCTTCCATCGGTATCATCGGCGGTGCCGACGGCCCGACCGCTATCTTCCTTGCCAGCCGTCTTTCTCCGAAACTTCTCGGTGCGATCGCGGTTGCCGCGTACAGCTACATGGCTCTGGTGCCCATCATCCAGCCGCCCATCATGAAGCTGTTGACCACCGAAGCTGAACGCAAGATCAAAATGAGCACTCTGCGTCCGGTAAGCAAACTGGAGAAGATCTGCTTCCCCGTCCTCATCACCTTGCTCTGCGCTTTCCTGCTTCCCGATGCCGCGCCTTTGATGGGTATGCTGATGTTCGGTAACTTGCTCAAAGAAAGCGGTGTTACTGAACGTTTGAGCCAGACTGCGCAGAATGCGCTCATCAACATCGTCACCATCTTCCTCGGTATCGCGGTCGGAAGTAAACTTTCTGCGGACCAGTTCCTCTCTCTGCAGACGGTCGGTATCCTGCTCCTCGGCTGTGTGGCGTTCTGTATCGGTACTGCTGCCGGTTTGCTCTTTGCCAAGCTGATGAACTGCTTCAGCAAGACCAAGATCAACCCGCTGATCGGTTCCGCCGGTGTTTCCGCTGTGCCGATGGCAGCGCGTGTTGCCAACAAAGTCGGTTTGGAAGCTGACCCGCGCAACTTCCTGCTGATGCACGCCATGGGCCCCAACGTTGCCGGTGTTATCGGTTCTGCGGTTGCCGCCGGTGTCCTGCTGAATATGCTCCAGAACCTCTGAAGCACTTACAGCAAAGAACGAGATCGTTGCAAAACCAAAGGTTTTGCAACGGTCTTTTTTTATAAGAACAACCTGCGGCGGCAATCTCGCTTGTTCCTGCGAGCCTTTTCTGCGGACTCAGCTTCGGTCGAGGACGGTAGTCCACTCCCTCAGCTTCGCCTTGAAAAAACTCACATTAACGTCGCGATATCACCACCGGTCGCGTTCATAGCAGTTTTGAATACATCATTCGTTCACCACATCAACGATATCGCATTCCTCAAAGCGACCAACGAGAGCAAACATACCCCGCTTTTTTTGAAAGAGGATGGGGGTTCGGGGTAAGGGGAAAACTTCTTTTCCCGGGAAAAAAAGTTTTCCCCTTCCCCCGATACCGGCAAACAAAAAGAAGCCGGTCATGCCTTTGCGGGATGGTGGGGATGGGGATCATTTTCCCGGCAAAGGCGATGACCGGCAGGGGATGGGGCAAATCAACCGAGCTTGCGTTTCACGTTGAGCAGTTCCGCATTGGCATCGGTAAGGAGTTCGCAGACGAGATCGGAGATCGGCATGATCTTATCCATCAAGCCGACCGCCTGTCCTGCCATCAGTGAACCGCCGTCAACATCACCGTCGATGGCGGCGCGGCGCAAAGCTCCGACCCAGAACTTTTCGACCTCTTCCTGCGCTTGCTGGCGGTGGATGGTTCCGGCTTCAAGTTCGCGCAGGAGTTTGAGCTGGAGGGCTCCGAACTGCTGCATACCTTTATTTTTCAGTGCGCGTACCGCCACGACCGGAAGTTTGGAATCATACTGCGGCGTGGCGATGGCATCGCGGGCATTGGCGTGGAGAAATACATCTTTGAATTTGGGATGCACCGTACACTCTTCGGTCATGACAAAGCGGGTTCCCAGCTGGACACCGGCGGCTCCCATCATCAGCAAATGCGCCATCATCTTTCCGGTGGCGACACCGCCGGCAACAAAGATGGGAAGCGTGTCGGCATATTTGAACAGCAATTGCTGGATAAGGATCATACTGGAAACATGACCGATGTGACCACCGGCTTCACTGCCTTCGAGGATGATCGCATCGGCACCGAAGCGGATCATACGGTCGGCAATGGAGATGGTGGAGGCAAAACACATCACTTTGGCACCGGTGGCTTTGGCGGCGGCGACTTCTTTTTCGCGCGGGAAACTTCCGGCAAAGATGATGTATGGCACATGGGCATCTTTGAGCATGGCGAGGTGGTCTTTGTACGAAGGCGCGATGGTGATGAGGTTGACACCGAAGTTATTTTTAGTCAGTGAACGGGTTTTTTCTATCTGTTTGGCAAGGATATCTGTGGGCGCGTTACCGCCGGCGATACAGCCGAAACAGCCGTTATTGCAGACGGCGGAAACCAGTCCGGGTTCGGAGACCCAGGTCATCGCTCCGCAGAGGATCGGGTAGCGCACGCCGAGAAAGTCGGCTCCGCGCTTGAGCATCGGCGTCAGCAGATCAGGTGTGGCGTTCCATTCAAGAGTGTTCATTGCTGAATTTTCCATTGGATCATAATATCTAAATAATTAAAATATCTAACACTGTTAGATGTTTACTGATATAAAATAACACAGAAAACAATATTTGTCAAGTAATTTTATTAAAAAGTATCAGGAAAGTTTTGATGACCGGCGGAAAATAAAGCAGCCCGCCTGTAAAAAAGCGGGCCGGGGGAATGGGGGTGGTGTCAATTTTTATTGTTTTCAGAACTTTGCGACAACCGGTACAAATTCTGTAAAAGCTGAACGCTCTGCACCTTGCGGCTGCCGAAGATGGCAAGTCCGCCGGAAAGTCCGAAGTCGCAGCTGGTCAACACCAGCGTTCCTTTGCCGACCTTCGTGACCATCAGGAAGGTCGCCAGCCTTTCATCTTTCAGTTTCATTTGGGCAAGTTCCTCCCACACCCCGGGAACGAGCGGCGTGTATGCACTGGACGGCGCCATGCCGCGCTTGAGCAGCGTTTCGAGGTTGCAGGGGGTGGTCGCCCAGCTGCCGGATTTGATATTGTACGTTTTGCGGGAACGGTGACCATTCCAGCTCGACCATTTCACTTTCAACCGGGGATCGTTGAAATACTTTTCCAGCGGCATTCCGCCCCAGGCGGAGAAGATGACCAGTGCGCCGTTTTTCAACTCCGGAAAGATCTTTTCCCGGAACAGTTCCGGCTTGTACTTCGTCGCGTTGGTATGGCGGAAGATGTAAACCTTTTTGCCGGTAGAATTTTGCTCTATTTTGCTCATGTCATTGCAGACACTGGCATTGAATCCGGCTTTTTCCATCAGCATCCGCATCTCTCCGAGAGATTTGGAATTCCCTTTCGGCACGGCGAACAAGGTGGAAACGCTCTCGCGCTTATCGGTGAATTGGAGCAGTCCGAACGCATTCTGGTCGTGGTAGGTCGCATCCGGAAAGCCGGAGTTGGGGAAGTTTCTTCCGCCGTTGGAACGCTTGATGGCGAACGACCAGACATCGCCCGCTTTGGGCGGCGCGGCATCCAGCGCGGCAAAGGGAATGGCGATCTGCACGCGCCAGTGGTCACTGTTTTTTACCGCCTTGACCTGCCAATCGGGGTTCCATGAGTTATCAAAGGTGAAGCCGCCCAGCGCGATGGAGTCGTACTTCGTCCCGTTGGCGTTGGTGATAAGGTGGCGGTAAATGCCGCGCGTATCGTTGGGAACAGCGATAAAGATCTCGATACAGTCATCGGTATAGACCTTGTTATCACGGACGGTGTGCCGCGCGGCAAGATTTTTCATCTCATTATCCTGACAAACTATATCGAAGTAGAGTGCTTTGGCATCGTGATTCACGACCGCTTTCCACGGTTTGACCGGAGCTTTGCCGTCACGGGTGACCAGTTTGCCGATGGCGGCGGCTCCGGTGAAATCCCACGGCGCACGGGCGCGGGTGACCAGAACTTTGATATTGGACTTGGAGGCGGTGTAGCTCTGATATGTGCTTTTCCACTCGTTGTATATCCGGCGTTCTTCGTTGAAGTTCGCGGTGATCTGCGCGCGGCGGGCAGGGTCTTTTTCCTGCTTGACGGCGGCATCCGCCTGACGGAAGAGGGCATCGATCTCGTTGATGAGCTTGCGATTGAGCAGACCTTCGGAACAGGCAAAGGGGGAGTTGTAAAAGTAGGAGTAGTGATTTTTCATCTTATCCCAGCTCTTTCCCATCAGCATCGCATATTTTGCCATGTACGGAGCCGCCGGACCGTATGCCGCTTCGGAGTACTCTTTTATCACGGCATCGGGATCGACGTTGTGGTTCCACAGCGCGGCGGCATAGAGATAATAGGCAAGTTTGCTGTAATTGCCGCCGGGGATGGCGTTGCGCGGGAGCTTGGGGGAGCGGTAGTTCACCGGGGAACATTCCGTGATGATACCGGCGATACCGGAAGCGTGGAACTTCTTCATCTGATCGCTCAGCATATAATAAAACGGAGCCTGCGCCTTGGGTTTGAAGATATCAAACTCGTAGCCGTATACCAGTATGGGGAGGGATTTTTTCTGCCAGGCGGCAACATTTTTCAGAGCTTTATCGTTCATTGCACACTTGCCGTAACGGTGGGTGTAACAGCGGTCATACATACAATATTCGACAAAGATGGAGGAACTCATGTCGCATTCGGGAACGTTTTTGTACGCCTGATACGCGATGGTGGCAAAGCGCACTTTCGGGAAGACTTTTCTGACCCCTGCCGCCATGCGGTTGTAAAACTCAAACCACAGTTCATGTACCGGTTTTTTACTGCATTCGCCGCAGCGGCAGTAGTTCATGTTGTCGGCGGCGGAAAGGTTGATAATCTCCACGGCAGGGTAATCTTTGCAGTAGCTTATCAGGCGGTCGACCATGATTTTTTCGACTTCGGGATTGCTCCAGCAGAGCTGGTCGATCATGCGCTTGCCGCCGACGAGGGCGAAGAGTTCCGGTTTGGCGGCGAAAACTTTCCGGTCATAGATCGCTACGTTGTGAGTGGAAAACATCATGTGGAAACCTTTGGCGATGCGACCGTCGTTCCACGCTCTGCGCCATTTGTGTTTGCCGATGGGGTCACTGCGCATGATGTTGAGCTTGTTGCGCGACATCCACGTTTCCATCTCTTTGTCGTAATGCGAACCGCAGACATGGAAGCCGCGGTACTTGAACTTTGCCGTATCGTAAACATTCAGCGCAGGAAGGGTGAAGGTGCTTTTCTTTGGCACAAGTTCTCCCCCTTTTCCGGCGAAGAACCAGCGTACGCCCAGGGTATCTTTCAAAAATGTGTAAACGGCATAAAGCGCACCGCGCGGTACATTTCCGGTGAGATATAAATTGCCGCCGATGGTGGCAATACGCAAAGAATCATTGCCGTTACTGCCTTCGGGGAACTTTTTGACTGCGGGGGGGAGGGCGGCAAAGGTAGCAGGGGTGCCGATGACGATCGCATTGGCAGCGGGGAGTTTGGCATTTCGGGTGACGGCAAATTCTGCTCCGGAAATCTGTTGCAAATATGTTTGCAGTTCCGTTGCCGCACGCAGTTCCGTGGTGGTGGCGGCGGGAGAAATCACGATCTTCCACGCGGTTTGCCTGTTGTGGAAGAGCGGCGCGGCAGATACGGTCAGTACCGTTCCGAGTGCGGCGATGATGGATAAGAGTTTTTTCATGGTGTACTTTTTCCCTTTTAAAACAGGATGCTGCAAAACAGTAAATGTTATGCAGCACTCCTCAGTTGTCTTTTTTTATCCGGCAGAAATCATTTCACTTCTTTTAATGTGGTCGAATTGATCTTTACCGGTTTGCCCGCTTCCAGCGTGACATCGAGAATGGGCGGTTTGACCGTCTTGTCACTGTAAGACGAATATGTTTCCGAAACCGGGAACATCCTGACCCGGATGTTTGCCGGTGTCGTTTCGACCAGCAGTGCCGAAAGGTGTACTCCGGCTCCGGCGGGACCGTCATTGACGATTATCGGGAAATTGAAGTTTTTCTTATCCTGCTCTTTGAGAACGAAGGGCTTTTTGCGTACCAGCGGGAGTGCTTTGTTGGTATTGCTCTTCTTGTCATAGCTGAGATAATAGTCCGCCAGATGGAATTTTTCCGTGACAGGATCGTACATATAGGGCGAATGGGTGTGCGCGGAAAGCCACAGATCCACTTTACACTTGGGATTTTTGCCGTAGAAAAATTCTCCCGCCATGAATTCAATGTTCTTGGAGAAGAAGCCGTTCAAGCTGTAAAACGGCGTCCCGTGTGACAGCACGATGCGGTACTTGGCGTTTTTACATTCGGGCGTTTCGATGAGTTTGCGGAGCCACTCACGCTGTTCTTTGAAGTAGCGGTCGGCATCAATACTGAGCGTGTAGTGTCCCGGGCGGTAGATGGTTCTCTTGTCTTCACCCGATTCCAGCACGATGACAAACACATCGCCGTGACGGAACGCATAGTAACTTTTGCCGAAATATTCGTTGTACCTGCGGGATTCCTGTCCGCGGAACTCGTGGTTGCCCCGGACAAAGAAGACCGGTTTGGTGTAGTTGAACTTGGCAAATTCATCATAGAAACTGGTGAAGTACTCTTTGCGGAAATCCGAGAAGTTTTCCGACATATCGCCCAGCGACATGAAGAAGTCGGCATCTTTGCCGCCGTAAAGGTTCAACATCTTGCCGATCATCGTTCTGCGGATGTGTCTGTCGCACTGGGTATCGCTGATGATCATGAATTTGCTGTTAGTTCCTTTGGCGGGGAAGGTGGTGAACTTGCCTTTGGAAACCGCGTTGATCTTCGCCGTGCGCGGGTCGAGGATGACCACTTCGTAGGCGTATTCAGTGGCGGGCTGCAGACCGGTGAGTTCCACGCGGTGGATGGTGGCGTTGTTCCGGATGGCATCCTGGCTGTCCCAGACGATCTCCGCTTTCTTGTCTCCGGTTTTCAGGTAACGGATACCCGCCATGGTGGGCAGGCCGGTTTCAAAGTTGAAACTCGCTTTGTCCGCAGAAGCATAGTAGAGACACTCTTTGGCAATAAGCCCCGCTTTTGCCGGCGGGAAAAGCTGGTCGATCAGCCGGTCACGGGTGCGCTTTGCCGCCGGAAGTGCGCTGAAATCCGGGATGAGGTCAAAGGCGAAATCCCAGCCGATAGCCCCCGGACGGATGAACATCGCCACATGGTTGTCACCTTTCTTGAAGTTGACCTTCTGCACATAGTTGGTGGCATGGATGGGGCGGTGGAAGTTGCCGCCGGGTTCGGTGGTGGCGATCTGTTTTCCGTTGATAAAGAGTGTGCAGTAGTTATTGACACCGAAACCGACCATCTGCGTGCAATCATTGTCAAAGGTCAGCTTGGTATAGACAACACCCCGGAAACCGGTTCCGTTGTAATACATTCTTCCGGCAAAGCGGTTCAATGATACCGGATCGCTGCCCTTGGTGGTGATCTTCTTGCAATCGCCGGGCATGGTTCCGTCAACGGATGCTTTCTGTGCATCCTGCACGGTCGAAGTTTTATCCACTTTGACCAGCCAGTTGCAATTGGCTGCGTGGAGTGCCAACACCAGCAATGAAGTAAGGAAAACGAGTGATTTTTTCATTTTTTTAACTCCGGTTTATTTACGGTAGAGGAAGTCAAGCAGCAGCTTGCATCCCAGTTCCAAACTGGCGATCTCGACCTTTTCTTCTCTGGTGTGGCAGCCGAATGATTTGCAGACACCGAAGCAAATTGCCGGAATTCCCATGGACAACGGGATGTTGCAGTCAGTGGAACTGGAACCGTTGATGGTTTCCATATCGAAGAGATCTTTCACGGAAGCGCGGAAGCGGTTGCGCAACGCCTCCAGGCGGACCGGATCGACATCGCCGCCGCAGGGACGGTCGCCGAGGAGTTCGACTTCCACTTCAACGCCGGTGGCGCGGTAGAATTCGATCACCTTTTCAAACATATTCTTCATTTTTTCCAGACACTCGCGGTCGTTGGAACGGTATTCGTACATCATCTCCGCATCCTGCGCGATGGTGTTGACCGATGTTCCGCCGGAGATGTGTCCGACATTGTAGGTGGTGATGCTGTCGCTGCCGTTCTGGGGAACCTTGACCGCGTAGAGCGAGGTGATCATGGAGGAGAGCACATGGATGGCGTTGCGGTTGCCGAATTTTCCGAAACTGTGACCGCCTTCCGTGCGGACGGTGACTTTGTAACGGTGGGAACCGACGGCGCGGGTGACGACCCGGTTCAAACACGCGCCGTCCAGCGAAACGAAGTCGCTGATCCGCTTGCCGTAATCGGCAACGATGCGGCGGCTGCCCTTCAAGTTGCCGAGCCCCTCTTCGCAGGAGTTGGCGATAAAGAGCATTCCCGGAGCGTCAGAAGGCAGGTGGTCTTTGTAGTAACGCGCACACACCATCAGCACCGCGAGGTTGGCGGTATCGTCACCGACACCGGGGGAATACATGAATTCGCCATCTTCGCTGAAGGGCATCGGTTCCGTATCCGGGAACACTGTATCGGTGTGCGCCATGACTACGGTCAATGCGCTGTCGGAGGTCACATTGACCGGAGCGATGACATTGAGGGTTTCGTCGATGGTCACTCCGGTAAAGCCGTTATTCTCAAACCAGTTTTTGCAGAATTCCGCCCGCTTCTCCTCGTGGTGGGAGGGGGCGGGGATGGCGCACAGGTCGCGGATGAGCTGTTTGACCTCTTCCTGAACATCTGCGGCATACTTTGCCATATCAGCAGTCAGCATCATAAGATATTTCTCCTCAGAATTCCACGACACCGAGGCCGTCTTTGATCTTGATGTCAACACCGAAAGGTTTGGACATTTCCGTAAAGTGTTCGATGATGTTGAGAGAGGTGTTCTTCTGCGGCCAACCGGCGCGGGCGCGGTGGGTGCCGAACATCTCTTCGATGGGCATGAAGGTCATTTTGACCAGCTCGCCGTTCTCCACTTCCCAGTACGGAATGACCGACTTGTACATGATGGGATCATAACACAAGCCGCGTTTGCCGTTGTCGGAACGGTTGTTGAAAAGCACATCCAGACGGTCGTTGCCGTTGAGCTTCTGCTTGGCGAACATACCGTCCGGGGCGCGGAGGATGGTCTCCAGCTGGATGATAAAGTCGCCCAGGCAGTAGAAGATCGGCTTGCCGTTGTAAATTTCCATTCCCCGCAGCAAATGGGGACCGGTACCGATGACCGCATCGGCTCCGGCGTCGATACACGCTTTGGAAAACTCCATGGAAACGGGATCGACCGTCTCTTTGGTCTTGCCGTCAAGTTCGTGATTGTGCATCGAAACGACGACGTAATCCGCCATGAAACGTGCTTCGGCGATGGCATCGGTGATGCGTTTCAAATCATCGGGATGGCACTTGGAGATGATCTCCGCCTTTTCGGCGGCTTCAAACATCAATCTGCCGAAGGGCTGCTGTCCCTCTTTGAGCTGGGGAAGATAACCTTCGGCACGGATGATCTCATCTTTGGTGTTGATACCGAGGTCGTTGGCGATGCGCTTGAGCAGATCGAGGTCGGACTGCGGCAGATGATAGGTTTTGTTGACACGGATACCGTTGACCCCGGGACGGCCGGGCAGCGAGGCGGTCTGTTCTCCCGCCATCGCTTCCGGGTTGAAGGTCATGGTGCAGCCGATAAGGGCATAGCGGCCGCTGACGGTATCGATGTACACAGGACGTGAAGCATCGGCAAGATTACGTCCGGTTCCGGTGAAGGGAACACCGGCTTTCTCCAGATATTCCAGAGTTTTCTCCAATCCGCCGTAAGAGTAATCCAACGCGTGATTATTGGCGGTGCAGAGGACGTTCATACCGAATTTCACCAGATCATCGATCACTCCCGGAGGGGAGCAGAGCCAGCTTCCGCCGCTCTGCGCGCCGCCGCAGGATTCAAAATTGTGTACGGTAGTTTCGAGATTCCCGTAGCGGAAATCGCCCTGCATGATGAAGTTTTTAACTTCGCTGAAACCGTCATATTCCCCTTCCTGCGGCAGCCGGCGGGTAATCATGGAATCACCCGTTGCAGTGCAGCGGAAGCGGGGGTTTTTGTAATCTGCCATAGTTCAAATATCCTGCTGGATTAGAGATTTTCGATCGCTGCCTTGATGATCTCAGTCGCCGCGTTGGGGGCAGCGGTGTTGATACCGGGCTGAACTTCATATCCGCCGCGTTCAAAGCATTCCGGCATCGGAACGTAGCTGGACTTGGACTGAGAGAGCGAAATGATGAAGTTGTACTTGAACGGAGAGGCTTCACGGATGGCGCGGCTGATGCCGTTGAACGGTTCGCCGGGCAGGGAGATGAAAGCCAGATCTTTGCCGAATTCAATGGCGGTCAGGCGGCAGGTGTGGGACGGAGTGCTCTTTTCGTAGCAGTCGATGGTGCGCTGGGCAAAGTAGCGGAGCGCGGCGGGAACCTTGTTGGCAAGGTCCTGACTTTCAAAGTCGCCCTCTTTCTTGATATCGGGAACAGTGGCAAGAGTGTGCTTGGCTTCAGCAAGCTCTTCTTCCGTGACCTTGCGGTGCGGGATGGTGACCGTACCGTTCTTGACCACGATATCGTTTTCAGCGAGAGTTTCCAGATCGTTGAGTTTGTCCAGCACGATGCGGGCATAACCGCGACCGATACGGACGGCTTCGTCGATGCTGGTCTGCTTGATGTCCTGACGGAAGTCGAAGTGGTTGATGTCGCCGGAAGCGTCGTCGACCACGATCACCGGGATACCGGTCTTGAGTTCGTACTGGACCGCCTGAGCGAAACGTCCATACCAGTCGGCGCAGACAACGGAACCTCCGACGGTGTCGCCGTGGTTGGTGATGTTGCACATGATGGCGGTGGTGCGGCCTTCCTGAACCACTTTCAGAATGCTGATGGTGCGGTCAAAGTCGCTTTCGGGACGGTCGATATCCGGGTTGCGCCAGCCGGGGTTGGTGACGATGGCACCGCTCTTCATGAAGTAGCGGCGGACGAAACCGTAGGGGTTGTTGTAGACGGAACCGACCTGAATTTCGCCGGGGAGCAAGTTCATGATGGCGCGTTCCAGACAGCGGCAGGCACTGTCGAGGAGGTTTTCATAGGCGTAACGGGTGACATCGTCAAACTTCTCACGTCCGGCGTAGAAAGAGGGGCCGGTATGGGTGTGGGTGGCGGAGATGATAAGGTTGTTGTGGATCTCGCGGCCGAACTTTTCGACGATGCGTTTTTCGAGGTCTTCGAAGAGTTCTGCGGTGATGGAGCAGAGGTCGAAGGTCATGAAACCGCACTTGGTGTCGCCGGATTCGATGATGAGGGTCTTGATCTGAAGGTCATCATACATACCGACATTGGGGCGTTTGTTCATGTAACCGGCGAGACCGACGCCGACGGGAGGGGTGATGATTTCCTGAGCAAAACCTACTTTGTACATAATAAAATTCTCCTGTGATTTGATGGTTTAGGTTTTGTTGTTAAAATACAACCGTTTATGGTAAAATTCAAGTTTTTTCCGCAAAAAAGCGCGTTCTTGGAGTTATTTTTTCAGAAAACTCAACAATTTGCCGGCAATCTCCGGAGCGGTAAGGGTTTCGCCGGGGAACTTCAGCAGGCGCACCCAGTCGCGTTCCAGGGAAAGCGTAACAAGTGCGGCGCGGTTCAACAGTTGACTGAACAGCGCGCTGTCAGCGGGGTAAAGGCTTTTTTCGCAAAGGATGCAGTCACAGTCGATGTCAAAAATGTACGCTTCATCCGGCAGGGGGAGGCGGGGAAAAAGCCGGCGGAGGGTGTCGCTTTCCAGAAACTTCTCCGCCAGCGGACGGAACTGATCCGGGGAGTTGAGGATGATATCAGCGGACGGGTAATTTTCCGGACGGTAAACCCGTATTTCCGGATGGGCGATGATATCGGTGTTTTCTCCGCAAATACCGATATGCGCTTCGCTGAGGATGCCTGCCCGCAACGCCCAGTCGAAGTGTTCATCGTGGCGCAGTTTGCTGACTGCGGCAGCTACGGTGGCGGGCTCCCTCCACGCGCCATCTTCCGGCGGCGGGAGGCTGCCCCGGAAGCATGGCATGGTATCGGTGTGATAATCCAATGTCCATACCGGCAGCGGTGCTGCCGAACACTGTCGTGCCTGCGCCCATGCCGGGAGTACCTGATGGTGATTTTCAACGATTACGACTTCCGGAGTCATAGTGAAAAGATTTCCCGTGAATGAACAACGGGTATCTGTCCTGATGGATCGATACCCGTTGTGTGTTTACCTTACTTTCCCAGCTTGGAGAGAGAATCGGCATAAATGCGGCGCACCGCTTCGGGAGTGGCTTCCGTGGGGGCGAGGGAGAGCAGTCCGCCGAGCGACGGCGTGGTGAATGCGAGATCGACCAGCTTGTCGAGGTGGCTTTCGTCAAAGCCTTCATCGGAAAGTTTCTGAGGAACACCGGATTCCGCCAGCCACTCTTCCAGCTTCTGCGCGGCATATTCCGCTTCTTCCGGAATACCGGCAAGACCGGGAACGATGGAGGAGAGGATGTCTGCCAGCACCACCGCTTTTTCCGCATAGATCTCTTTGACCACCGCCGGAACCAGAATGGAAAGACCAAGACCGTGAGTCAGTTCCGGCTTGATACCGCTGAGCGGGTGTTCCAGCGCGTGGGTGTAGTGGAGCAACCCGTTGTCGAAACAGACACCGGCGAGCATGGAGGCGTAAAGCAGATAGTAACGCGCTTCCAGATCGGCGGGATTTTTTTCGGCGATCGGGAGATACTGCGCGACCAGTGCGATCGCTTCCCGGGCGAGGGAAACCGAGAAGGCACTTGCGGCTTTGCCGGTTGCAGCTTCGATGCAGTGGTTCACCGCATCGATACTGACGAAACGGGTCTGTTCGCGCGAAAGTCCGGTCATCAACGCCGGGTCGTCGATAGACCAGGTCGGATAAATGCAATCGTAGGCGATGGCGGGTTTGTACTCTTTTTCCAGAATGGTGGCAACGGCGAAGCGGTCGGCTTCGGTTCCGGTTCCGTGAGTGAGGTTCACTGCGATGATGGGAACTGCTCCGGCGGGCGTGAATTTGAACTCGTAGAGTTCCGCCGCAGTTTTGCCCGGATTGGCAAGCAGTACCGCCGCACTCTTTCCGGCATCGATGGGGCTGCCGCCGCCGATGGCAAGCACCGCCTGCGCCTGCGGCGCGAGGGCAACGGCTTCGTCGATCTGAATCGTGGTCGGGTTGGGGGTGACCCGGTCGTAGAGGGTGTAGGCGATATTGCGTGTTTCCAGCGCAGGAACGATGACATCCCACGCGCCGGTGGCTTTATACGCGCCTCTGCCGGTGAGGACGAGGATATTATTGATATTGCGCGCGACCAGCTGATCGGCGATATCGTTGATCTTGTGGATGGCACCGCAACCGAAATAGACCGTGCTTTTCAAGCGGATCTCTGCGACCTGAGTGATGTCGATACTGTTGATGAACATGTTTTCTTCTCCTTCCGGACAGTGACCCGACTGCGGCCACCGCCATGATAGTTATTTTTTTAACGATGTTCTCAATATAACCTCTCAAGACCGATTTTTCCAGTATAAATGTGAAAAAAATCACAACTATCCCGTAAAATCAGTGAAACGTGGGTTTTCTCAATCAGATTTTGTTTTGCGCAAGCAAAATGCGCGTGCGCCCTGCGCCGCGCCACCAGCGACACTGCGTTCAAAATGGTTTGATTGCAGTCGGCGGATGCAGTGTGAGGCAAGATCGCTGGTAAATCAAGGCAGTGGCGAGGGCGTGGGCTCACGCCCACAACCGAGCCGCTGTCCGCTGATTTGCCAAGAGATTGCCCACAATGCGCCGCCGCAGGTCGTCTGCTATCAGACATCCGCCCCAAACTTCAGCCGCGAAGCTCTTCCAGCTGGCGTTCGCAGTTGATCTGGATGATCGGTTCCAGAATCAGGTCAAGCTCACCTTCCATGACTTTGGGGAGGTCGAAACTTGAGACGTTGAAGCGGTGGTCAGTCACCCGGTTTTGCGGATAATTGTAGGTGCGGATGCGCTCACTGCGGTCGCCGGTGCCGACTTGAGAACGCTTGCTTGCCGCCTGTTTCTGAGCTTCCTCCTCCTGCTTGCGCTCCAGTAAACGGGCATACAGGATACGCAGTGCGATCTCTTTGTTGCGGTGCTGGGATTTTTCCTGCTGGCTGGCGACTGATAAGCCGGTGGGGATGTGGGTCACCCGGACGGCGGAGTCGGTGGTGTTGACGCACTGACCGCCGGGACCGCTGGAACGGAAGACGTCAAAGCGGAGCTCTTCCGGCTTGATATCAAGTTCGACCTCCTCCGCTTCCGGCATCACTGCGACGGTGATGGTGGAGGTGTGGATGCGGCCGGAGGCTTCGGTTGCCGGGACCCGTTGAACACGGTGAACACCGGATTCGTACTTCATCCGGCTGAAAACTTCGTTTCCGGAAAGTGAAAACGATACATCTTTGATACCGCCGAGGTCGGTCGCGCTTTCGTCGAGGATCTCGACTTTCCAGCCCTGTTTCTCCGCGAAGTGCAAATAGGCGCGGAAAAGATCACCGGCAAAGAGGGCGGCGTCGTCGCCGCCGGCGGCCGGTTTGATGCCGACGATGATATTTTTGGCATCGTTGGGATCGGGTGGGAGCAGTGCCAATTGCACCTTTTTTTCCAGATCGGCACTCTGCTGAGTCAAATCAGCGATATCGGTTTCCAGAAGTTCCCGCATTTCCGGATCGTTTTCTCCGGTCAGCATGGATTGATTTTCGGAAAGGGAATTGAGGGCGTTTTCCCAGGCATCAAAATTGTTGAAGAGAGCATCCAGTTTGCTCAACTCCTGGCTCATCCGGCGGAAGTTGACCAGATCGGAATAGACATCGGGCGCGGAAAGAGCAGTTTCCAGTTCTTTGCCGCGGAGCTTGAGTTTTTCGATGTGGTTTCGGATGTCAGCAGGGGTCATAAAGGTTGTTTCTCTTTCTGTAAAAATCTTTACTGCGGCGGCGCATTGCGGGCAATCTCTTGTCAAGTCATCGGACGTCAACTCAGTCGAGTACAGTCGTACACTCCTTCGTTACCGCCTTGCGGCGGGAGAGCCGCCTCGCCGCTCGTACTTCGCACCCGATGGTTGCAGTCGATTTTCCGGAGGCCTCGCTCTGCGGCATTCCGCAGGCTTTTTCAGAAAAATAAAGGCTTGCAGCAAATCGCAGCATGCCTCTGAAAGTCAAAACAGACTTACGCCTTCTTGTAACGGCGGTTGAATTTGTCAATACGACCGGCGGTATCGACGAATTTCTGCTTACCGGTGAAGAAGGGGTGGCACTTGGCGCAGATACCGACCTTGTATTCCGGACGGGTGGATTTGATGTGCCAGACTTCGCCGCAAGCGCAGGAGACGATGGCATCACCATACTGGGGATGGATATCCTTTTTCATTGTTTTACTCCTTACAAGTTGTATAAAAAATTTCAAATAGTCATGTCAATTTGCAAATATACACCCGATTGCAAGTTTTTTCAAGTACCGGATAAAAAAAATCCGGAAAATCAGTTCATTCCGAAGCCTCGCTTTCGGAGTTTCCGGCAGAGTTGTCACTGTTGTTTCCGGAGTTTTCGGAAGAGTTTTCGGCATTATCTCCGGAGTTTCCAGAGCTGCTTTCGGAGTTTCCGGAAGGTTTGCCGGCATCGTCACCGGCGTTTCCGGAGGCGTTTTCTGCGTTGCTTTCAGAATTGCCGTCGGAGTTTCCGGCAGTGTTGCCGGAGGAGACGACGGTGCGGTTTTCAAAGAAACCGATAGCGACGATCGCACCGTTTATGATCAGGAGAGCGGCGATGACGGCGAGTATGATGTTCCGTATCCGTCTGGATTTGGCTGCGGAGCGTTCTCTGCGTTTTTTTTCTTCGACGGCACGTTCCTGATCGGTCATGGCAACGAAGTCCTTTCCACACTCGGAACAGGTTACTTCCCGGTGCCAGTATTCAAAGTCGGAGTCGATTTCATACTCTTTGCGGCAATGGGGGCAATTCATCTTCATAAACGGTATCCTTAAAATAAAGTAACTGAAGAGGCAATTTCAAAACTCCTCAAAATCGCTGAAGAGTCCTCGCTTCGATTTGTGAAAGGGAGCGTTTTCAACTCTTTGCGATGCCATCTTCATCATTTTTTGAATGACTTTTGAAATTACCTCTGAAAAAATACCGGTAAAAAACCGGCAGGGGAAAATCGCGAACATATTATATAATATAACACACGTTCCAATTTAAAGCAAGTTCCCGGACGGGAGATTTTTTGAAGAAAATTTCATAAGAGGGTTGACTTTTTGGGAAATGTGTGGTATGTTATAGAACTTTCATTTGTGGAAGAGGATGTTTCGTATCTGTGCGCCCCCGATCATCGCGCCGGAACCGGACAGAGTTTGGACACAAGGGAAAGAAAGTGCGTTGAGATATCTGTCGATGCACTGCGCCGGTGCGAAAGTGGTGCAGTGAAGTTGAGGATATGGAAACGCGGGAAAGTGATTTTGAAAGAAAACATTTTATTCGATCGGAAGAGAAAAATGAAAACTTATCTGGCAAAAGTCGGCGAGATCCAGCGGGAATATCTGCTGTTCGACGCCTCCGAAATGCCGGTCGGCCGTCTCGCCGTCCGTATCGCCAATGCGCTGCGCGGAAAAGACAAACCGACCTATACCCCGCACATCGATACCGGTGCGTTCGTTATCGTCATCAACGCTGAAAAGGCGGTCTTCACCGGACACAAAGAAGAACGCAAGATCTATCAGGACTACTCCGGTTACAGCAGCGGTCTTAAAGAATCCACCGCCGCCGAGATCCGCGCTTCCCATCCGGAACGTCTGATCAAGGACGCTGTCTGGGGCATGATGCCGCACGGCCGTCTTGGTCGCGCCCAGTTCGCCAAACTGAAAGTCTATGCCGGTGCCGAACATCCGCACACCGCGCAGAAACCGGTCAAAGTCAATCTGGAGAAGTAAGCTATGTCTAAGAAAAGTGAATTCGTTTTGGCTACCGGTCGTCGCAAATGCGCTGTTGCCCGTGTCCGTTTGATTCCCGGAGCCGGAAATGTTGTTGTCAACGGCAAGCCGATGGCTGAATATTTTACCGGTGACGCTCTCTGCGGTTATGTCAATCAGGTTTTCGCTGCGAGCGACACTGTTGGCAAATTTGATATCTACGCCCGTCTGGATGGCGGTGGTATTTCCGGTCAGGCCGGTGCGCTCCGTCATGGTATCGCCCGTGCGCTGATGGCGTATGACGAAACTTTGCGTCCGGCGTTGAAAGCTGCCGGAATGGTTACCCGCGATGCCCGCGTCAAGGAACGTAAAAAATCCGGTCAGCCGGGTGCCCGTCGCCGGTTCCAGTTCAGCAAGCGATAATTTTTCAAGAAATTTTCAGATTGCTGCTTGACAAAAACGGCAATCGGGTGTATATTATACGCATATTGAAAAACGAAGCTGCACCCATAGCTCAATTGGATAGAGCGTCTGGCTACGGACCAGAAGGTTAGGGGTTCAAGTCCCTTTGGGTGTACCAAATATTGAAGCCTCGAGAACGAAAGTTTTCGGGGCTTTTTCCTTGCTCTCCCCCCCCATGCGTGCCGATTTCCGGCGAAGATACTTTTGTCATGTGGAAACTTGAAAAATAACATTCTGCATATTATATTATCCCCGTATTTTACAGAGTTTAACTTTTCCGGGTGATAATATGATGACAGATGCACAACAGCGGAATGCTGCTAAAAAGTTTGCTGCCGAATGGAACGGCAGAGGGTATGAAAAGGGCGAAACTCACGCTTTCTGGATGGAACTGCTTCACATGGTTTGCGGAGTTGTCAATCCTGCCCAGTTTATCACCTTTGAAAGTCAAGTCCAGCTCGGGCATACCTCTTTTATTGATGCCTGCATCCCGGAAACGAGGGTGATGATCGAGCAGAAAAGTCTGGATGTGGATTTGAATAAGCCAGCCAGGCAATCGGATGGTTCGATGCTGACACCTTATCAGCAGGCGAAGCGGTATTCCGATGAGTTGGAACTTTCCAAGAAGCCCCGCTACATCGTGGTTTGCAATTTTCAGACGTTCCACGTTCACGATATGGAACATCCCCACGATGCTCCTGAGGTGATTCAGCTTTCCGATTTACCCAAAGAGTATCACCGCCTTTCATTTCTGACTGACATTAACAAAGCACATCTTAAACGTGAGATGGATTTATCTATCAAGGCAGGTGAAATTGTCGGTAAAATCTATGATGAAATTCTCAAACATTATTACGACCCCACCGCCGAAAGTACGCTGAAAAGTTTGAATATGCTCTGTGTGCGGCTGGTATTCTGCCTTTACGCCGAAGATGCCGGAATTTTTGTCAAAGACCAATTCCACGATTATCTCGCCCGGTTTGATGCCCGGGATATCCGCAGAGCGTTGATCGACCTTTTCAAGGTCCTTGATACCAAAGAAGCCGAACGCGACCCGTATCTTGACGATGACTTGGCGGCATTCCCCTACGTCAACGGCGGACTCTTTGCCCAAACTGATATTGAAATACCGCAGTTTGACGATATGGTCAAAGAGTTGCTGTTGGCAAAAGCCAGCGATGACTTCAACTGGAGCGAAATCAGTCCGACCATTTTCGGAGCTGTCTTTGAAAGCACATTGAACCCCGAAACCCGCCGTTCCGGCGGGATGCACTACACCAGTATTGAGAATATCCACAAAGTCATTGACCCGCTGTTCCTGGACGACTTGAAAGCGGAACTGGAAGAAATTCTGTCTTCTAAAGCTGTTACCACCCGCAATAAAAAACTCTTTGCATTTCAGGAAAAGATCGCATCTTTGACCTTCCTTGACCCGGCTTGCGGTTCGGGCAACTTCCTGACGGAAACATATCTTTCTTTGCGGAAACTGGAAAACAAGTGCCTCGAAGTCATCAACGCCGGACAAACCGTCCTTGGCTTCGACGATGTTATCAAGGTCAGCATCGGTCAATTTTACGGTATTGAAATCAACGACTTTGCTGTGACTGTGGCGAAAACCGCGTTATGGATCGCCGAGAGTCAGATGATGAAAGCAACCGAAGATATCGTCCATATAGATTTGGATTTTCTGCCGCTGAAATCCTACGCCAACATCATCGAAGGGAACGCATTGCGGATAGACTGGAATGAAGTTGTACCCAAAGAAAAACTCAATTACATTATGGGCAACCCGCCGTTTGTGGGAGCAATGTGGATGAAAGGGGTAAAACGTGATGATGTGGTGGGTGTTTTTACTGAATGCAAAAAACCGGGAGAGATTGATTATGTTTCCGGTTGGTTTGCAAAAGCGACAAAGCTTATACAACAAACCGGAATCAGATGTGCTTTTGTTGCGACGAACTCAATTTGCCAAGGACAACAAGTTGCACTTGTCTGGCAACCGCTTTTTGAAATGGGTTTACATATTGATTTTGCTCATAGAACTTTCCGCTGGGACAGCGAAGCAAATATAAAGGCGCATGTGCACTGTGTGATTATTGGTTTTTCAATGGCAGAGAATCCGAAAACTAAATTGATTTTTGATGGAGAGGTCTGCCAAAATTGCCAAACAATCAATGCTTATCTGACCGCTTCCCCCAATGTTTTTATAGAAAGTCGCAACAAGCCGCTGTGTAATGTACCCAGTATGCACATGGGAGTTATGGCGCGAGATGGGGGATATCTCATCTTGAGTGAAGAAGAGCGTCTGGATTATTGTAAAAAAGAACCGCAAGGAGTGAAGTTTATACGCCCTTACATGATGGGTAAAGAGTTCCTTAATAATATTCCACGATACTGCTTTTGGCTTAAAGGAGCATCGCCGGCGGAAATCAACAAATGTCCTTTGTTGTTGCAACGCATCGATGGAGTAAAACAATCCCGCTTGGCAAGTCCAGCTAAAGAAACACAGAAATTAGCAGATACTCCGTCATTATTTGCTCAGTTGGCACAACCAACGATGAATTTTATTGCTTTACCATCTGTATCTTCGGAAAAACGTAAATATATCCCAATGTCTTTTCTTACTCCTGAGGTCATTGTCGGCAATAAACTTTATGTAATTGAGGATGTATCATTATACCATTTCGGAGTGTTAATGTCCAATATTCATAATTGTTGGATACGTGCTGTTGCGGGACGATTGGAAATGCGATACAATTATTCCAACAACATCGTTTACAACAACTTCCCGTGGTGTGAACCTGCCGAAGCACAGAGAGGTGCTATTGAAAAGACTGCACAGGCGATTTTGGACGCCAGAGCATTGTATCCGGATTGCAGTTTGGCTGATCTTTACGATGAAGCGACCATGCCGCCGGAACTCCGCAAGGCGCACCAAGCCAACGACCGCGCCGTTATGAAAGCCTACGGCTATGCTCCCACGATGACCGAGCCGGAAATCGTCGCCGATTTGATGAAACGTTATCAGGAGTTGACTGCATAGATACAAAAACGCCCTTCGCTGGTTTTCAACGAAGGGCGTGGCGTTTTTCCTTATTCCGCGGTCGGTGGGGTTACTTTTTCTCCAACCGTACCAATGCTGACATGTAGCCTTCAAGTGTGAATTTGTCGCCGGTAAGCTCTTTGCCCTGTTCCGGCGAGAAGTAATATTTCACTTTGTACCCCTCCGGCAGCTTCAAGGTGAAGCTCTGCGCGGTCTTGCCCGGGTTGAGGATGGACATCAGTATGCCGTCCGGATTTTTCCAGTAACTGCTGACCACTGCCGGATTGCTGCACGCGGGCAGTTCGTTGGCACTCCGCTTCCAGTAGGGGTGGAACGTACTCTTTTCCATGCCGAAATCAAACTGCCGGTAGCGGACGGACAATTCCACTTTTTTGTTTATGAAGTTGGGATAAAGCATCAGA
The DNA here is from genome assembly GCA_017508135.1 of Lentisphaeria bacterium. Classification (GTDB taxonomy): domain Bacteria; phylum Verrucomicrobiota; class Lentisphaeria; order Victivallales; family Victivallaceae; genus UBA1784. The sequence goes on from JAFVZN010000080.1 coordinate 22,401, forward strand.
TTATGTGTCGTCACCAACCCCATGATGTGCGATGCCACCTTGGGACTGCTGATCTTTGCCTGATCCCGGTACTGCGGCAGGAACATCCGGTCAGGACCGATATTCACCGCATTTTCGTACCGGAACTCGTCAAGCGTGAGAAATTCCAGCGGATAGGTGTATTTTACGCACTGTCCCCGGTATTGTTCACCCATCAGGATGACGTTGGCAAACGTTGAGGCACTTCCGGATTGCGAACCTCCGGTGTGCGTGACGGTCAGTGATTCCGGATTGTGGATACGCTGCGCGATGTAGATGCGCTCCTGAAAGGTGCGGCAGGCAAAGACCGGATGGAAGGTTTCTCCATTTTCGACAAAGACATCGCTGCCGAAACAATCATAATAAACGCCGTCCCACGCGAAGTTTTTCAGGTGGTCGACAAAGTGGTACAGATAGTAATCCTGCCAATCTTTATCGGTCAGGCGCGCTTTCCATGCCATTCCCCCCTTTTTCCGCAGGTCGTAAGCCCGGGCGGGGATGCCTTTCCAGCGTTTTTCAAAATAGCTCCATTCGGGGATATTGTCCATTATATAGAAGGGGAACTGGTAGTAGAGCATCTTGCCTTTTTTGTTGGCGATGACCTTCCGGATGCGTTCCGGCTGGGCGGCTTGGGAAGTGGAACCGCAATATTTGTAGTGTCCGGAGGTGTGCCAGAGCAGATCGAGGTTCTTATATTTTCCCGCCCGGAAACGCAGATGTTTCCAGTTTTCCTCTGCCGGACGGTAGGGGTAGGGCTGCAGGGCAAAATCGACCGTATGACCTTTTCCGGCATCGAGTTTCAACGGCGCATTGACCATGCGTATCTTGACGGCGTTGCCATTGACCTTTACCCAGCTTTCGGGCGATTTTGCCTTTGCCGGATAGAGCCTGTCGGTGAAAAAGGCGATGCCCCGGTCTTCATTGCCGAATTGAAGTTCGTTGTAAAATGTCCGGCTTTCCCACTTCGGCACCTTCTTGATATCCACCGCTCCGATGGCGGTCCAGGAATCATCACTGCGATAGAGGAATTTCATATCGTTAACGGCAAAATCGAGATCGCACTGAGTCAGTTCAAATGCTTTGCCTGCAAGTATAAGCAAGGTAAAACGGGTAAAGCCCGTGTAATCGACCGTGCAGTGAAGTATCCCTTTCCAATTTTTTCCTTTGCACGGTATGGAAAACTGAATACGGGATTTTCCCCCCGCCGTGACGCCGACCGTTTCCGGGCGGAGCTTTTCGCCGTTGACGGTGATGGTCAGCGGTTTATCCAGCAGCGCGATGCCGGATTTATTTTCCACAAAGCCGGCGATACCGGATTTCCCTGCCAGCGTGATCGTATTGTTCCAGGTCGAAACCGCATTGTCTTTGCGCCGGAGTTCTTTCCAGGGGCGCGGGGGGATGTCGCCGGATTTCAATATACCGATATTGTTTCTCCACACGGGATCGCGGCAGATGACGAAGAGCTTTTTCTGCGCTTTTCTCACTTTGTTATCTGCAAGGGAAAGGTGCATTTCGACGGTGTACTGACCGTCCTTGAAATCTTTGAGCGGAATCACGGTCGGAGCTTGATACGTTCCTTTGAGCGTTTTGCCGTCAGAGAAGATGTATTCGATTTTCTTTATGGAGTTTTGCGGGATGTCGGCAGAGATCATGTTGTTGATGGTCAGTGTCTCTTTGTCCGGATCGATGGCGACGGAACATTCGGCGTTGCTGGCACTTTTTTTGAAGCGGATGTGGTCGAGCTGGATGAACTCTTTTGCCGGCATCCGGCGCATATTGAGACCGATATCCAGTTTCACGCCTTTGGGGGCGACGGTGAAGGCGTGGGAAAACTCTTTCCACTCGCCTTTGGTCGCCCGGATATGGTAACGGGACTGTCCGACCGGTTTGCCGTTGGCATCCTTGAAGAAGAAGATTATCATGCCGTTGTTGGGGTAACGGAAACTGTCGCTCGCTTTCACAAATGCGGAAAAGACATAATTGCATCCCGGCGTGACGGAAAGGTTTTCGATGTAAAGCGGATACTGGAAACGGGTGTTGTTTCCGGTGGCGCGGAAGAACGCTTCGCCGACTTTTGCCTCTTTCCACTCATTGACGATCGTTCCGGTGTTGCGCATCGTAAAGCGGTCAAAGACCAGATGGCGGTTGAACTGCCAGTTGTCAAAGGTCGTTTCAAATGCGGTAAGGTCAAGTTTTCCCTGCGGAGCCAGCCGGAGATGGTCGACCCAGATCTGCTGTTTCGGCGATGCTTTGACCATCCGCAAGCGCAATTCCGCTCCGGTTGCACCTTCCGGAACTGTGAAGTCGAAAATTTTGAAGTTCCAGTTGCCGCCGGTGCTGCCGATACGGAAATAAAGCGGCTTGACGGCAGGTTTGCCTTTGGCGTTTTCAAAGAGGACCATCGCCAGCATTCCGGCACCGGGGCCGGAGGTTTTGACATTGAAGGTGAGCGAATACTTTTCTCCACCCTGAACCGGAAATTTGTAAAGATATATGTATTGGAAATTTTTGCCGTTGCCTTTGGCGGTCAACGCGCCTTTTTCCATACCTTCTCCCGGAACCAGTTTGCCGCCGTCTGCCAGTTTGCCTTTTATCGGCAGAACGTCGAAGCGTTCAAAGAGTGATACTTGTGCCGCACACACCAGCATCGGGAGGGTGAGCAGCGACAGGATTAACTGTTTCATGATGATATTTCCTTTCTTGACTGTACTGAACTGTTATAACTGCCGTTTTTGATGGATAAGGATGAACTTTGCCGGAGGAAGTTTGAAACTGCGTTCTCCGGGGGCGAGCTTTTCTCCGGTGGAAACGTTGACTGCATTGCCGGAAATTTTCAACGTCACACTTTCTGTTTCAAAACTGGAGTAGTTGGCAATGTAGATCAACTCTTCGCTCCCGGAACTGAATCTGCTTCCGGCAAGCTGTTTATTGCCGCAGTCGAAGGAGAGATCCGGCTGACCGTTTTTCAGCAGATCCACATATTTATCCAGCGTGGTCAACGCTTTGGCAAAACAGTACATCTGCAGCGGGGTGTAAAAATCATATATGCCGTAAAGCATGATATTGCCGCCATTCAAGATATGTTCATAAACCAGATGTTCCATCTTTTCCGGAGCGCAATAACCGTAAGTCCCCGGCGTTACCCACGCGGAAACGACCCAGTTTTTCCGCACTTTTTCATATTGGCTGCGGATACGGCGGTGGTTTACATCAAAGAGACCGGCAGTATAAAGCGCGGGCATGGACATATTCAATACCTGCGGATAATTCCGGTCAAAATCCCAGGTGGAGTGATACGCTTTTTTGCGTTCAGCGGCCTGTCCGGCAAAGACATCATACTGCCCGAAACGGAAATCTTTCACCGCACCGGAAGCGTAGGTCTGCTTGAAGAGGCGGTAAAGCTCATCGCCGCACTTGAGGACATACTCTTTCGGGGTAAGTCCGGACGCCTTTATCAGCGGAGCGCAGCGGGAACACTTCAGCAAATTATCCGGATCGCCTTTCAACGCCCGTCCCATAAGTTCAATGTCAATAATGACCATATCCGGGCGGGCGGCACGGGCAAATTCTCCGAGTTCGGCGATATGCTTTTGGAAGATCTCGCCCCGGTAGGAGATGCAGAAATCTCTTGCGCCTTTGTAAGTGCAGGGAACCGGTTTGGACCAGACCATCGTGTGCAGGGGGGAATCCACCTGAATAACATCCAGTTTGGCGTTGCGGATCTTTGCGGCGCGTTCGGCGGTGCGGGCGGGGGAGTAGTTTTCCGGTTCCGGGCGGAAATGTTTCCAGCGGGTCGAAAACAGCGGCACTCCGTTGAAGCCGAAACGCGGATAATCCCGGTAAAATTCCGGCCAGTGGTCGCTGTACATCTCCGGCATCCAGCTTATGCTGACCGATGCCGGGAGCCGGTTTTTGGGTGCGGCGGGGAAGTTCAGCACTTCGACGGGGAGTGTAACTTGCGTAAAGTGTTCATGGCCGATGCGGACGGAAAAGGTGGCGGTCGCTCCCGGCTTTACCGGGCCGGTGGTATGGAAAAAGAGGAAATTCAACGCCTTGGCGGTACGCATTTTGCCGTGGCTGGTTTTCCATTCCTGTTTTTTATTTTTGGGTTTTATGTCGTAAAGATAATAGTTGTTGCGGCCGTTTTTGCGAATCAGGGTGAATTTGAATTGATCGTTGAACATTTTACCGCCGGTATAAAGTTCGACATTTTCCGGCAGTGAAATGTTGAAGCAGTATTTGGTGTTGAGCCGGATTTTTTTGCCGTCAGTGTTCACGGAGGAACGCAGATCGCGGAAAAAAAGTTTGGATGGCGCAAAAACGCCATCGGCCGGGACATACAATTTTGAACTCAACGGACGCAAGACTACCGAATCGGCATGAGCCAGATTGTGGCCGATAGTGAATATCTCCCGGTTTTCCGGTTTGAACAACTGCTTTTCAGCTTCCGGCGATGCCTGTTTGCCGGACAAAACTTCCAACTCATCAAGGTAATACATGAACCCTTCGGCTTTGACGATCAAGCCGATGTAACGGGCGCGGATGTTTTTGGCATCAGCTTTGACGGAGACCCAGCGGTTGCGGTTCTCCTGAACCTTGAGGAGTTGAGTTCCGGGGGCAAGGCGGTCGATACCGTCACTTGTCGCTTTTTTGGAAACGCCGACCCGGTAAAAATTCTGCCCGTCAACGCTGGCTGTGAAAATAAACTCTCTGGGCAGAGAAAAACGGTACATCGCCCGGGTGAAACTGGCTGCCCGTACCCGGATCTCACTGATGACTTCACTTTTTCCGAGATCAATGACCAGCGGAATGCCGTGGATGATGTCGCCGCTGCCTTTCCAGTGCCAGCCGACGGTGTAGCGGTCGAGCATGGTCTGGGAACCGGTGTAATCCTGTTGGCTTTCGTCAAAATAATCATTGTAGCCGGAACTCTGTGTCACTCCGGGCGGGAGATTGACTTTGCCGTCGGTGAGCTTGGATGCGGCGGTATCCCGGGGATTATCCGGCGCAACGGCGTAAAGAACTTTTTTGCCCCGGGCAAGATTTACCGGTTTGCCGTATGCCGGCGGAAAACAAAACGCGACCCCTGACAGAGTTACCGCCAAGAAATGCAACGATTTCATAAACTTTGCTCCTGCATTTTGCTGCCGTTATTCGTTTTTCCACAGCGGCAGCAGGAGGCGGCAATCATAGCGTACACGGTGTTCAACGTGGCCGTCGACAAAGGTCATCACCGCACCGCCGGCGTGGAATGTTCCCGGCGCACCTTCGCCATTGTCGTTATAGGCACTGAAAGTGCCGCCGACCGTCTTCAACACCAGACGGCACTGAGTTCCGTAAGGTTGGTTGGTCCTGTGCCAGGGGTTGGAGTCTGCGGCAAGTATTTTGGTCGAGGGCTTGATGACATGAGTGGTTTTCAACACGGCAGCGGAACCGGCATAACCCGGATCGCCCATAAAGACACTTTGAGCGTAGTTGACATTGTAACGGGTACCTTTGGAACCGGACGTGCCGTATTTTCCGATATTGGACGGACACATCAAGGCATCGGTGGAGTTTACTTTGTGGACGGTGGTGCGTTGATCATTTCTCAAATAACTGTTGATCTGGAATGCCCACCAGTTGGTACTGGTTTTGTACGTCGGCATGGTGAAGTATTCCATGTTGTCCGCAAAATATGCGCTGTAAGCCGTGCCCAGCTGTTTGAGTTTGTTGGTGCAGCTGGTCTGGTTGCCGCGAGCCCGCGCCTTCTGCAGCGCCGGAAGCAGCAATGCCGCCAGAATAGCAATAATGGCAATCACGACCAGAAGTTCGATGAGGGTGAATGAGCATGCGGGGTATTTCTTGCAAAATGTTTTCCGTTTCAGAGAATGCTGTTTGGAATGATGAGATGATTGGACGATTTGATTTACTGGATTTAAACTTTGGGTTCCCATTTTTATACCTCCTTGGTGTATTTAAAATTATCACAAGTTTTGTGCATAATCCATATCGAAATATTTTTTTCGGATAGTGTCATCTGTTTTTCCGGCAGAACTTGTCGAACTGCGGACGATCAGCTGCGGAGCAACTCTGATCTCCTCGCCTCTGGCATCGGAATTTATCAGCTCTGCCACCGAGTGCCCGATAAATTCTTCATCAAAACGGATGGAACTCAACCCCGGAGAAAGCAGCCGCGAGAAGGTCGGCGTATTGTAACACCCGACAACACCGACATCCTGACCGATTTTCAAGTTGAGCCGGTCGGCGGCCTGATAAAGCGATACGGTACGGTTGTCGGAAATGGCGATAAAGCCATATTTTTTCCCGCTTCCGGCGAGAATATCCATGATTTCCCGGATGTTGTTCTCATTGCCGCTGCCGTAAATATCCCGGCGTATGATGGTCGTATTGCGGGCGAAATCAACTCCGGCACGGCGGCAGGCACGTTCAATCCCGGAACAGAACATCCCGGTTATCCCGGTCTTTATTCCCAGATAGTCCGCATATTTTGCAGGAAGATCATTTTTGGTCATAAGTACCAGATGTTCAAATCCTTCTGAGAGCAGATGCTCCGCCGCCAGTTCCGCTCCGGTGCTGAAATCGCACAGTATCCGGTTGGCTTCCGGAAAAGTGCCTGCGCTGAAATCATAAAACAGAAAATTGAGTTGACAGGGCAGCGGAGTGTACTGTTTCAGCAGATTATAGTTTATTTTATCATTTCCATGCATACACAGAGCGCGGTAACGGTCGTCATTTTTGACCCGAGAAAAGAGCTGTTCGAGCTGTTGGTCAGGAGCGTTGCCGCGAGTCGCCGGGGCAACGAACTCCTCCTCCAGTTCCCGGGGCAGGAATTTGCACATCGTGCCGTATACATCTCCGAAAAAATCTCCGCGGGTGAGCATGTTGAGCAGCAGGCGGTTTCCAGCAGTCCGGGAAGGGTGCTGCTGGTGATATGCCACAAAAATACCCCGGCTGTGAATGATGTTGACAAATCCGTCATCTGCCAGTTTGCGGATTATCTTTTGCGCGGTCAGATAACTTATACCGTTTTGGTCAGCAAGTTCAAGCAGCGATGGCAAGCGGCTTCCTGCTGTCCATTTTCCACTGCTGATAAACTCTTTCCATTGCAGATAAAGTTTCATCCATTTCGTGTTTTTATAAGCCATCGTATCTCCGGAAGGTGAGTGTGATGAAAGTTTGAATATATATTCAGCGCAACGTTAATATATCACCAGTTTATCATTTGTCAAATATTTCTTGAAAAAAATCTTCTTTCATCGGCACAGCCGCTCACTCCAACAGTCACTCCCGCTCCAAGAGGAGCTATGCAGTGCGGCAGCCCAACGCAAGGGGGTGCGGGGGACGTGAGGGCCCCCGCGGGCGGAACCGTGACAAAAGAGTGAAAAATCTGCCGCCATAAAAGGCGACAGATTTTTCGCTATTTTGGCACATTCAGAATAGCCGTATAAGCCCGGCATACCAGGTCCCAACTCCGGTGCAGGGCTTGCGCGCCCTGCCGGGGGGC
>JAFVZN010000081.1 GCA_017508135.1 Lentisphaeria bacterium
CCTTGCGTCGCTCGCCGCTCGGGTCGAGTACAGTCGTACACTCCCCTCGCTTCTCGCTTGCAAAACACGACCTTGCCTCACACTGCATCCGCCGATAATACTCCAAAAAATCTCCCTGCGGCGGCGGGAGAGCCGCCTCGCCGCTCGTGCTTCGCACTCGACGGCATGACTCCGGAGCCAACGTTCGCCATCTTCGGCATTTTGAAACACAGTTACCGTTCCGGCGTCAACAGTACAGGGCGAAAAACCGGAGCCCCAAACTTCCTTTAAAATGCTATCATACTCTTCCGGATGCCCCGTGTGATTCAGAACTGCACGAACCACCATTCTGTAACATGGAGCATCCATAAAATCATAAAAAGATGCTCTATGAAAAGTATTTTTATTGCGTTTATATAATGCTTTATATGCTTTCAGCTTAGCGGGGTAGCTCAAATGAACCCGGACAGCTGAAAAAATAAATATGGCAGAAATTGCAGCCGCCACCCAGCCCCGGAAAAGATATCCGGAGGAAAATAACAACCAGCTCCCTGTTCCTCCAACAATGAATAACACATCCAAAAGGAATGCGTAAGTATTCAGTACAACCCACAACGGAAGAACAGAGAGCATACAGATGGAAGTTTGGTGTGGATTTATCCGGTGATTCCGAATTCCTCCAGTTTGCGGTATAATGTCCGGCGGCTGATTCCCAACGCTTTCGCGGCGGCACTGCGGTTGTTGTTACACTCTGCCAATGCCCGCAGAATAAGGTCTTTTTCGGAGCGTTCCAGATTCAGCGGATTTTCCGTTTCCACACCCGCCGGAGCTGGTTCGTTCCCGTTTTCATCATCCGGAATATCTTCCGCACTTATCATCTCTCCAGGCGCGGCAAGAACAACGATACACTCGATGCAGTTCCGCAGTTCCCGGATGTTTCCGTTCCACTTCTTACTGACCAGCTTGGCTATGGCATCGGGGGTGAAGCCCGGCACAGGTTTGTTGTTTTCGGCAGCAAACTCCCGCGCAAACGCTTCGGCAAGGCGCGGGATCTCCGTCTTCCGTTCCCTCAGCGGCGGCAGTTCAAGATTGATGACGGAAAGCCGGTAAAAGAGATCTTCCCGGAACGTTCCCTCTTTCACCATCGCCCGCAGATCGCGGTTGGTTGCCGCCACCAACCGCAAGTCACACTGTATGGTTTCGTTGCCTCCGACCCGTTCAAACGAACGGTTTTCCAAGACCCGGAGAAGTTTGACCTGTATTGCGGCATCTATTTCCCCGATCTCATCGAGAAACACGGTTCCGCCGTCGGCAAGTTCAAACCTTCCCCTCCGTCTTTCGGCGGCTCCGGTGAATGCTCCTTTTTCGTATCCGAAAAGTTCACTTTCCAGCAGTGTCGGCGTCAACGCGGCACAATGCACCGGAACGAACAGCCCTTTACGCGCACTGTTGTCGTGGATATATCGGGCGATGACCTCTTTTCCGGTACCGCTTTCTCCGGTGATAAGCACGGTACTTTTGGATGGAGCCACTGCCATTGCTGTCTGGTACACCTTCCACATGGGGTCAGCGGTGTCGTTTGGCGATACGATTCTTTTTCCTCCGGAACTCACCGGCGGGGGCGGCGGTTCTTCTCCATTTGCGGCAGCTGAAACTTGCGTTGTATTTGCTGTATTTTCAACCGGTTTCGCGTTCAATGCGGCGGAGATGACCTCCTCCAGCTTGGCAAGTTTCACCGGTTTGGTAACAAAATCAAACGCCCCTTTTTTCATTGCGGTAACTGCTTCGGAGATGGAACCGTAAGCCGTCAGCAGGATACATTTGGGCGGATGCGCCTTACTCATGGCGGCATCGAGTACGCTCATACCGTCAGCTTTCGGCATCCGCAAGTCGGTCAGCACCAGATCGAAGTCGGTATTTTTAAGCTGTTCAATGGCATCGGAACCGTTTTCTGCGCTGGCGACATCAAACTTTTTCCCGAGATAGCGTGATAACGCTTCCCGGGTGTTGAATTCGTCGTCGACGATAAGCAGTTTGATTCCTTTGTCTGCCATAAACTTACATTGCCTCCGGCACGCCGATGGTCAAGGTGTTCAAGCCGTCGGCAACAACGCGGCGCACCGCAGAGGCAAGAGCCAGACGGGCGGCGGCGAGGGCTTCATTTTCGGCGGCAAGGACGGGACATTCGCGGTAGAACCGGTTGAATGCTTTGCACAGATCGAGCAGATATTCGACCAGACCGGAACAATCGTTCCGTTCTGCCGCCTGCCGGAGTGCGGCTCCGTAAAAGTAGATCTTGACCGCAAGTTCGCGTTCAAACGGGGTGGCAAGCAGCTGCCAGTCGATATCTTTACCGGTAAGACCGCGTTCGGCGGCTTTACGTTCAATGGAGCTGATACGCGCGGCGACATACTGGACATACGGTCCGGTATCGCCTTCAAATTTAAGCGATGCCGCCGGATCAAAGGTAATGGTGGTCTTGGCGTTGAACTTGAGCAGCATGAACTTCAACGCGCCCAGTCCGATGATCTCACTGCGGATCTTCAGTTCCTCTTCCGAAAGCTCTTCGCCTCCGCGTTCTTTGCAGGCGGCGGCGGCAAGAGCTGCCATTTCGTCAAAGAGATCGTCTGCATCGACCACGGTACCTTCGCGGCTCTTCATTCTGCCGTTGGGCAGATTGACCATGCCGTAGGAGAGGTGGAAGAGGTCTTTTGCCCAGTCGAAACCGAGCCGTTTCATGATTTCAAAAAGCATCTGGAAGTGCAGATTCTGTTCGTCACCGACCACCCAGACCATCTTTTCCGGTTTGTAATCGTTGTACTTGAGCTGTGTGGTACCGATATCCTGCGTGATATAAACGCTGGTACCGTCGGAGCGCAGAACAACTTTTTTGCCCATCTTTCCGAGGTCGCAGATAACGGCACCGTCTTCACGTTTGGTAAAAACGCCGCGTTCCAAGCCGGAAGCGATGATATCTTTGCCCAGCAGATAGGTTTCACTTTCGAGGTAGGTATGATCGAAGTTGATACCCATGCGCTTGTAAGTTTCGGCGAAACCGGCGAATACCCAGGAGTTCATCATCTTCCAGAGGGCGCGCACCTCTTCGTCACCGGCTTCCCACTTTTGGAGCATCGCCTGAGTGCGCTGACCGAGGGCAGTTTCGAGGAAGAGTTCTTCGGAATCTTTGTCGGCGAGTTCCGGTTTTTCAGCTTTGAGTTTGGCGATTTCTGCGGAGAGCATCTTGTTGTATTCGACGTAGAAATTTCCGACCAGATGGTCGCCTTTGATGCCGGTGGATTCCGGAGTTTTGCCTTCGCCGGCGATCTGGTAACTGGTCATGGATTTGCAAATATGGATACCGCGATCGTTGACGAGGTTGACTTCGATCACATCATGACCGACCCGCTTGAGCAGTGAAGCCAACGCCATACCGAGGGTATTGTTGCGAACATGACCGAGGTGCTGAGGTTTGTTGGTGTTGGGGGCGGAAAATTCGATCAGCACCCGGCGGCGGTCAGCTTCGGGAAGTTGAACGCCGGAGAGCAGAGCTTCCATATCGGCGGCACTGGCGCGGTAAAGGATCTCCGGTTTCAAGGTGAGGTTGACGAATGCCTTGACTGCGCTGACACTTTCCACATCTTCGTGGGAGGAAAGATATTCTGCCACCGCTTGTGCTGCCGCCATCGGGTTGCCGCAGAAGCGGGAGATCTTAAAGCAGTTCAGGGTGAAATCCCCCTCCTGTCCGGCGGGACAGAGTTCCAAAGCTAAAGCTGATTCGGCGGGGTACGAGGGGAAACGGGAACGGAGAAAGGTTTCCAGATCAGTTAAAAATTTCATAATGCACTTGCAGATTTTTAAGTGGACGCACGAAATATCATGCGTTCCGGTTATAGTTTAAAGTGTGGTTTTGACCACGACGGTTTCACCTTCATCCAGCGGTGTTACGGTGTATGCGCCGAAACATGCCGGAACCAGCGCGCTCTCACCGGGGAGCAAGGTTGTCATCCGGGAATCCCGTCCGACTTGCACGCTGCCGTGAACGGCACTGAGCAAATGGAAAGAATTTCCCGGAGCGGTATCGTCGATCCACGGGGAGACCAGACGGAGATCGGTGACTTTGAAATAGGGGCAGAGCTTGACGACCTCAAATTTCCGGTTGAACGCGGCGCCGACGGAAACTCCGGCGATACGCGGCGTAGTGCGGTTGGTGAAGCTGATCGACTTCAAACCGGCTTCGCGGTGGAGCTGACGGGGTTTGCCGTCACTGCCGACTCTGCCCCAATCGCTGATACGGTAGGTGGTGTCGCTGTTCTGCTGTATTTCCAGAATAAGGTTTCCGGCACCGATGGCATGCAGGGTCCCGGATTGGATAAAATAGGCATCGCCGGGGGCTGAAGGATAAACTTGCAGCAGAGTTTCCACGTCCGGAGAATCGAGTTTTTCCATGATCTGCAGCTGGGTGGAACGGGGGTGGAGACCGGCGAGGATATTGGCATTTTTCCGGGCAGCGATGACGTACCACATTTCGGTTTTGGGTTCGGCGCCGTTGCCGATCTGGGCGCAGGCATTTTCATCGGGATGCACCTGCAAACTCAACCGTTCGCCGGCATCAATGAGTTTCACCAGCAGCGGAAAGCGGGAGTACTTCATTGCGGCATTACCGGCAAGAGCACTGCGGTAGTGTTGAAAGAGTTCGTTAAGGGTCCAATTTTCCAAAGCTCCTTCCGCGACCACGCTTTGAGCATCGTCGCGGTCGGAAAGTTCCCAGGATTCGCCGATGGGGTCCGAATGAGCGGGCAGTGTACGGTTGAGGTGTTCTTCCATCAAAGTTCCGCCCCAGATGCGTTCCTGGTATATCGGTTTGAACTTCAACGGGTAAAGCTGTTCATTGTCAACGGGAGGATTTTTCATAATTCAGTTTCCGCCATAAATTTTTTACAACACTCGACCATTTCCGGAAGCAGACGGGAAATACGGAAATCGGCATTCACACATCCGAGAGTTACAAAACCGGTCACCAGCACTTTGCCGTCGCGGAGGACTTCGCTGCGGATCTTGATTTTCACCCGGGAAATCTCTTCGACACAGGAACGGAAGGTCAGCAGGTCATCATAACGGGCACTGCCGGTATATTTGCAATACGCTTCAGATACCGGGAGAAAATATCCGTGTTTCTCCATGTCCCGGTAGGATAATCCGGCTTCCCGGAGCATCTCGGTGCGGCTGCGTTCAAAGTATTCCAGATAGTTGGCGTAGTATACCACACCCATCTGGTCCGTATCGGCGTACGGCACGCGGTAACTCATTTCATGATACATTTGTCCAACCTCAAATCATATAGTCATACCTTTTATAAAAGATACCATAAATATCGTCATATTTCAAGTTATTTTATGCTTCTTTTGCAAAAAAATAAACCCCGGCGGCGCAGAAATCGGGTAAGAGCCCCATAATTAAAGACAACCGGGCGACCAACGGGAGCTTGATGCTCCGCTTTTTTTGAAAAGGGATGGGGGCGCGGGGGAAGGGAAAAAGTTTTTCCCTTCA
>JAFVZN010000082.1 GCA_017508135.1 Lentisphaeria bacterium
AAAAACTTTTTTTCTCGTGAAAAAAAGTTTTTCCCTTCCCCCCGATACATCCCGGTTATTCGTGTTTGAATATCAAATCGCCGAAGCTGTCGGCGTTATGCAAATCTCCGCCATCCCATGCGCTGTGGATGTTCTTGGTTTCTCCTGCCCGTTTGGGGCGGCGGCGGTAGAACATGGCTCCAACGCGGTTATTGCGTTCGATGTTGATGTTGACTGATTTGAACGGAATGGCAACGACAGCCCGCCATTCGCCTTTGGTCAACTGAGTTTTGACTTCCCATTTGGTATTCCATGTGCCGTCAGAGGTTCGCGCATCGTAGATTCCGGACGTTCCCTGTGAACGGCATCCGAAGATGAACTGATAGTAACCGTCTTTGGCGTTGGCGATGAAGATTTGGGCGTGATCGCCGCCGGGACTTTTGTCATAGGGTAATCCGGCGGCACCGACGGCTTCTCCGGGGAAGGGGCAGCGGAACGCGATGTAGAAGGTTTCTCCGTTGTGGATGAGTTTGACATCGGTCGGTTCCGGCGGCATGGCATTGGGATTTTTCATCATGGTCATCGGCGGCATTTTGGCGGCTTTCGCCCAGATGCCGGATTCAAAGTCGAAGCCGGGGAACTCGCGGATGTCGGCGCGGGGAACGATCTGTTCTTTGACGACCCGGGCGTTACCGAGGGTGAGCCAGCGTTCAAAAGTGGCGGTCAACGCTGCCAACTGTTTTTTTGCGACGGGATCTTTTACCGTTTTGGCGGCTTCCGCGAGCGCGGCGCGGCAGGGGGCAGTCAAACCTTTGGAGATGATGTAACGTCCGGTGGTGCGCCGGAAATCATCGTTGAATGAACTCGGCGAAGGATCAAGATACCAGCTGTCCCGGAGGAGCTTGTAGAATTTCTGAACTCCGGGCGCACCTTCGCGGTAGGTTCGTCTGATATATTCGTTGCGAAGTTCATCCGGGTCCTGATCGGGGTCCCACAGCAGTTGATTGATGACCCAGAATTCGGCACCGGTGATGCTGAAAAATTCAAGTTCCGGAAGCACACGGGGCGGACGGGCAAACGCCGGACGGTCGCCCCATGAGGCTTCGCAGTAGAACATCTTGATACCGAGCTTGTTGATGTAACGCAGATCCGGCGCGATAACGTTTGCCTGAGCGCGGGGGAAACCTGCCTGCGAGAAGTAATATTCTCTCCACATGACACTGGGGCTCATCTTGGCATATTTTTCGGTGCGGGCCTGCCATTTTCTGTTGGAAGGATCGACGATGGGGCGTTTGTCGTTGCGGACATAGGGGCAGAAACTCACACAGATGGTCGGGAAGATCTTGACTTCCGGCGGCACACTGGTGAAGTAGTAGCCGAAACTTTTGATCTGCATTTTGGGGTTGACGGCGTAAACGGCTTTGGCAACATCGTTCAGGAAGATGAAGAACTGCGTGGAGCGGAACGCTTCATGAGTTTTGTCGATGGTTCTGCCGTCGGGGAGTTTGATCGGAGCTTCGCAGTTTTTGCACTGACAGTTGGAGGAAACGTCATCGATCATGATGTTGATGCGGGTGTAGATGGGATCGAGAGTCTTAAGTTGTGCAAGCACATTTTTGATAAACTCTTTTTTCATCTCGTTATTGGTCCAGCAGAGGTGGACGGGACCGTCGAGTTTGCGTTCGCCGTTGAGCAGCATATAATATTCCGGATTGGTCTTGCCGTATTTCTTTTTGGGCAGCCAGAGGGTGCTGATGTTGTGACCGCCTCCGAACTCCATGGCAAAGGCGTGATCCATGCGGCGCCCCATCGCGGCCTTGAACATGGATGTGGTGAAATTGTTGCTCAACCGGGAGGCGAAAAGTTCAAATTCTTCACTCAAAAAGGCGATGTTCCGGTTGGGAGCCCAGCCGCGCATGGTGAATTTGGGGATATCGATGTACTCTTTGACATTCAGTTTCAAATCGGGATCAAAGGTGAAGTTTGCCGCCTCGTTGCGGGGGCGGAACCAGATGAAGTCGGTGTGCTTGTGGATGAAGCGGTGAACGCCGTTGATGACACCCCGGGGCTGATTGGCAACGATCAGGATCTTATTTTTGCCGCGGATGAAAACGGCATAACCGTCGGTAGCTCCGATTTTTTTGAGGGCGGCGGCGATTTTTTTGTCCATATACTTCTTTACATAAACGCTGTCCGGAGTGCCGGGGATAAAGTAGACCATATCCTTACAGCTTATTCTTTTTTCAAGATAAACGGGGGTCTGATGGATCGAAACCCGGGCATTGGTGAGAAGTTTGAAGTAATTCTGCAGTTCCCGCGCCGCGTGCTGTATGGGACGGGGGGCATTCAGATCGACGACGATACAGGCGAGAGCTTCGCTTTCTCTGGTGATTTGGAATGTCTTGGCGGGAGCCGCCTGAAGTACGGCAGCTCCGGCCATGATGAGGAGGAGAGCTGTAATTTTTTTCATGAGTTAAAATTCAATACTTCTAAAAAATTTGTTCAAATCGATTTTTTTCATGGCATCGGCAGGACCGTAAAGTTCCAGTACGGAAACTTTTTTGTCTTTGCAGAACCAGCCGTCTTCGTAGATCGCCACCATCACGGCAAGCGCATTCCTGCCGGATTCGGCGGAAACTGCCAGATATTCCACTCCGGAAGCAGTTTTGCTCTTTTGGAACGTGATGCCGGTGTAACCGATACGTTTGAGCTGCTTTTCGATCAACTGCTGATAAAAGGCAAGATTCGCACCGTGGAGATCGTCAACGAGGTCAAAGGTCAGTACCACGTCATCGGCATTTGCCGCGCAAAATGTTCTTTTTGTGCTCCGGGTGACGGCAAAACCGGAGGGGAGTTCGCATGATACCGGAAGGTCATCGACAACGGCAGTATAATCAAACTTCCGTTTCCGGATGGCATCACCAAGTGAACGTACCCACTTCACCGGAATTATCACCCGGGAGGTTTCCGCCGGAGTGATGACCGCGTTGAAGCTGATATTGAAATCTACCATTTCAACTTGTTTGTTCAGCACATTCATCCGCGCCTGATGGCGTTCCAAATCGGTGGTGACACGGGAAAGTTCCCGTTCGATACGCAAAATATCATCGACCTTTGCCGCGCGGGTGAGCAATTCGCTCAACCGTTTCTGCAAGCGGCGGAGATTTTCCAACCGCACCTGCGTATCGGTGTAATGTTCGGTGATATCGTTGGCGGTGATGGTTTTGGACGTGACACTGCCGATGGTTTCAAATTCCTTGAGTGCCGCCGCCGCTTTGGAAACGGGGACTTTGACATTGGCATTCTGATTATCACTGTAAACGGTGTAACCGGAATGTTTTTCTGCTATGGAAGAGGCTTTTTTCACTCCCTTGACCGTATCGGAAACGTTGATGACCAAACGGGTATTGTAGGTCATTTTCCGTCCGGCAGGAGCTTTGAAGTTTGCGCTGTCAGTTGCGCCTTCGGCGGCGGCTCTATTGAACTGGAGGGCGCGCCCTCTTTTGCTTTTAACGCTGGCGGTCACCGGCGCGGCACTGTCCACACTGCCGGTCAGATATTCCCGCTGAGCACCGGGATAATCATAGGATACGGATGTGCATCCGGCGAACAGAAGCAGGGCAGGGAGCAAAAAAGCAAATCTTTTCATAGCGGAAAAATCCTTTATTTTACGATGTTGTCGAACTGCGGGAATTTGTCAATATCCTGCGGGAGCGTGCCGTAGTCGCAGGCTTCCATGAATTTGGGGTCAAGCGGCAGTTTGGCAAGCAGCGGCAGATCATATTTCGCCGCCAGTTTTTCGCCGCCGCCGGAAGCGAAGAGCGCGTGGGCTTTGCCGCAGTCTGGACAAATGAAGGTACTCATATTTTCGACGATACCGAGAACGTTGAGTTCAACTTTCTGACAGAAGTCGATGCACTTGCGGCAGTCGGCAAGAGAAACTTCCTGCGGCGTGGTGACGACGATGGCGTTCTTCTCTCCGGGGATGAGCTGACAGGCGGAGAGGATCTCATCACCGGTTCCCGGCGGGAAGTCCAGCACAAGGTCGTCAAGTTCGCCGTAATCAACATCCTCAAGAAGCTGTTTGACCACGCCCATTTTCGCAGGTCCCCGCCAGACCACCGCAGAATCATTGTCGCCGAGCAGCAATCCCAGAGACATGAGTTTCACGCCGCCGAGTTCGATCGGAATGATGCCGTCGACTTCATCGTAGGATGCCTGAAACTCCGATGCTCCGAAGATGGTCGGCTGGCTGGGGCCGTGGAAGTCGAGGTCGAGGAGTGCGACTTTCCGTCCGGCTTTGGCAAGTTTAAGTGCGATGGCGGCGGCAACACTGCTTTTGCCCACGCCGCCCTTGCCGGACATAACGATGATCTTACGTCCGATCTTTGCCATTTTGTTTTCCAGTTTATGATCTCCGCAGCCGGAACAGCTGGAGCAGCTTCCGGAGCAGCCGCCTTCAGATGAGCATCCGCCTTCAGCGGAACAGGAGTGTTTTTCTTCTTCGTTCATTTTCTTGAATTCCTTATATTTTGTTGTTAAACAATAAGTGCATTTTTAAGTTCGGCAACGCTCTTGAAACCGTTTTTGTCGAGATATTCGTTGATGAAATGAATAACCTTCAACGGCGCAAAGGGGTCGACAAAGTTCGCCGTCCCCACCGCCACGGCATCGGCACCGGCAAGGAGAAATTCCACAGCATCGGCTCCGGTGGAAATTCCGCCCATGCCGATCACCGGAATTTTTACCGCACGGGAAACTTCGTAAACCATGCGGACTGCGACCGGCTTGACGGCAGGACCGGAGAAGCCGGCAAACTTGTTGGCGATCTTCGGTTTGCGGGTGTTGATGTCGATCGCCATCGCCGAAAGAGTGTTGATAAGGGAAACCGCATCGCTTCCGGCATCTTCCACCGCCCGGGCAAAGTCCGCGATATTGCCGACATTGGGGCTGAGTTTGGTGATGATGGGGAGTTTAGTCGCGTTGCGGACGGCGGAAACGACTTCGTGGGCAAGTTTCAAGTCGGTGCCGAACGCCGCGCCGCCGGCTTTGACGTTGGGGCAGGAGATGTTGACCTCCAACGCGGTGATGCCGTCTGATTCCGCATCAAGACGGGCGGCAACTTCGGCATACTCTTCGATGGTAACGCCCCACATATTGACGATGACGGTGGCTCCGGTCTTTTTCAATCCGGGCAGATAGTGGTCATCGTGAAGAAATTTGTCGATACCGGGGCCTTGCAAGCCGATGGCGTTGAGCATACCACCAGTCACTTCGGCGATACGCGGGGTGGGGTTGCCGTGTGACGGGATACTGCGGATACCTTTGACCACGACCGCACCGAGGCGGGAAAGGTCGTAAAATTCTGCGTACTCCATACCGTAACCGAAGGTTCCGGATGCGGTCATCACCGGGTTTTTCAGGGTGAATTTTCCAAAATCTACTGAAAGATCAGCCATTTGTCATATCTCCAAAAAATTATTCTGCATAAACATCGGCAAGTTTGAACACCGGCCCATCGACACAGGAACGCTTGTAGACCCAGCCGTCGGCAGTTTCCGGCGCGGCGATCTTGACCACACAGCCGAAACAGGCTCCGACACCGCAGCACATAAAGTGGTCGATACTCAATTCGCCATCCAGATTTTTGGCTTTCAGAATTTTGGCAAGTGCCATCAGCATCGGGTGCGGCCCGCAACCGTAAAAGAAGAACTTCTTTCCCGGTTTTTCGGCAAGGAGCCGGTCGATAAGCTCGGTGACACGTCCTTTGTGGCCCAGGGAACCGTCATCGGTGGCGATTTTGACTTCAAAACCGCGTTCTTCGTACTCTTTCGTCAGAATAATATCTGCCGCACTGCGCGCGCCGAGCAGCAACACTCCCGGCTGTTTGGTGCGCTGTGTGAGCATAAAGGTCGCCGCCGCGCCGTATCCGCCGCATACCGCAACGGGAATGACATCATCTTCAGGAGAGGAAAATCCCACTCCCACCGGTCCGATCAGGTCGCAGCTGTCGCCGGGAAGTTTTTCCCTGAGCCGCTCGGTTCCGGTTCCGACAACTTTGTAAACAACGGTTATCATGCCGTTTTCCGCGTTGTGGATGCTGAATGGGCGGCGGAGGATGTTGTCGTTGCGTTCGTCGATACGGACGTGGACGAATTGACCGGGACCGGATTTCGCTGCCATCTCTCTGGCATCAAAACGGATGCGGTAGTAATCATTCTGCAACTGTTCATTGCTTACGATGAAAGCTTTCATATTATACCCTAATTAGTTTGTTGAAAAATCTTATGTCCGGCACGCCCTCGTTGAGCAGCAGGGATTTTACCGATTAAAAATTGTATCCTTATAATATATCTTCTTTCTTTGATCAATTCAAATAAGGATTGTGTTTTCTTTCAAAACCGACCGTGGTACTGCCGCCGTGACCGGAAATTATTTCAACATCGTCGGGGAGAGTCAGTATCTCCTCTTTGATGGAGTTGATAAGCGTATCGTAATCGCCGCCGGGGAGGTCGGTACGACCGATCGAACCGCAGAAGATCGTGTCACCGGCGATGAGGATCTGCTTCTTTCCGTCATTGAGAAGAAAACCGCTTCCGCCCATGGTGTGTCCGGGGAGGTTCAAAACTTTTCCGCAGGGCAGGGGGGCAAACTCCGTTGCCGGAGGCAGATCTTTGGCGGGGGGGAAGTAGGGGAAGAAACAGTTTTCGGGACTTGCGTACATCGCGGCATCGGCGGAAGCTACTTCCACCTTTTCGACATTGAGTGCTTTCGCTACTTCGCCGCAAGCTGAAATATGGTCGACATGGGCGTGGGTGAGCAGTATCCGCGCCGTTTCAAAGGGGAAACTTCTGGCGGCGGCGATGATTTCAGCTGCATCGGCACCGGGGTCGATGACGAGGAGCTGTTTTTCAGCTTCAAAAAAGACGAGACTGCAATTTGTGGCAATGGAGCCGACCGGGAAAGTTTTGATGGTAAACATTATTTTTTCCTTTCTTCGAGGATGACTTGTCTTAACGCAGGGGTGTTGAGCATCCGGTTCAACTTGAAAAGCCGGTGGTACTCTGCCGGAGAAAGCGTTTCAAAGGGCAACTCCAAATTGAAGCTGAACCTGACCGTTTGCTCATCAAAATGATGCACGGCGCGGAGGAAGTTGGTTCCTCCGGCGGGGGAGGTGGTTGCCGAATAGATGTTTTCAAATCCGGGCGTTGTAACGCGGAGGTTTTCCGGGATGAAAATCCGGTAATAGAGCGCAATGTCTTTCGCGGTGCGGCGCTGCCAGGGGAGGGTGCGATTTTCTCCGGAGAGCCGGAGATGGGAGCTGAACTGATTGAATCCGGGAAGTTCAAAGACACGGTACTTGCCGTTGTTCTGCAGAAAATCTTTTACCGTAAACTCGTAGACGGCAGATTCTTTGTTGAATTTTTTCAACACTGCGCCCTGCGCAAAGGCGGCACAACGGGCTTGGAAGAACTGCTTCAACTCTTCCGGCGTTGCGGTTTCCATTTTGCGCCGGAACTCCACTCCGGCGGCAGGGGAGTAGTACTCTGATACACTGATGTCAGCACTGGAATCTTTGTTGATTACGACCGAGATATTCATCGTGTGCCGGAAGGGGGGGAGGTATTTGTTCTGCATCGGCATCCCAAACTCTGAATCGGTAAGGTTGTAAACCGTCTTATGCAGACTGTTCAACCGGTGCGCTCCGGCGTAGCGGCTGGAATCGTTGAGAACGACCACGCCCTTGAAGTCAGGGAGATAGAGTATTATCCGCTCAACGTTATTGATGTTGTGGAACGAAAACTCCGGATTGATGGTTTCCGGAACATCGGAAACGGCGATAAATTTGAAGTTGATATTGAGGGCTTTGCACAACGCCGCATAGAGGATGGCGCGGTCGGCGGAGTTTCCGACACCGGATTTCAATGTTTCTTCGGGGGTGGAGAAAATCGACCACGGAGCTTCATTTAAAGCGGGGCCCGCTTCAATTATACTTTTCGTTACAAACTTGTGGAACTCTTCCGGAGTTTTGAGTTTCTTTGCAAGCTCTCTGATTTTCGGCGTGACGATGACTTTCTCCATCAATGCCTGATTGAGTTTGACGAAAATCTGTCGCTTGTCGATGGAGAAAAGTTTCAAGGTCGGCACGCATTGATCCGGATCCGGTGCCGAAGCTTCCGGAACCAATCGGGGCAGATCGGTAATGCTGACAGACAAGTTACCGTCTTTGCTGTCTTCGGTGAATTCGATCGGTATGATCGCTCCAATATCGCCCGCATCCTGATTGTTGACCGTTATCCGGCGGAGCATCGTGGGATCTGTGGAGCGGGCGTAGGTTTCGAGGTGGAATGCGGGCTTGTTTTTGACCTTGCGCGTTATGGTGTAAGTGACGGTGCTTCCCGGTTCAACTCCGGGGAAGGCGGCGGTGAGGACTTTTCCTGCCGGATAACGCTTCGCGGCTGCTGCCCACGGCGCATCGAGGCGGTTGATCTCTTTATCTGAAAGAATGTGTTTTTTGCCGTCCGGCGTGATAAATTCGCCGGAAATGGTCACATCTTCCATCAAGGGGTGATAAGGAATGTTGACCGTTGAGTGTTGGACTGCTCCGCCGTAGATGAAAATTTTCCGCTTGATGGTGCGGACATCATCCCAACTGTTGGGGGTGTGGAACTTTATGGTGCGGATGTCGGAGATGACAAGGGAATCGGCTCCGGGGTAATCGGCTTGGGTAAACTCTTTTTTCTTTGGGGCAGGGGGGATGCCTGCCAGCGGCAATGACTTGGACGCGGTCTCAAATCCGGCAAGAGCGGCTTTGGCTTTAAGATAATCTGCCGGAGTAAACTCTGCCGTGTCGATGGCAAAAAAGTTTTTACCGGAAATGGTGCTGCCGGTTTGAGCAACTTGCCGGTTCAACCGCAGTACACCGGGGATGGATTGATCGACCTTTGCCGGAAGGGATTTTACGGTGATGCCGGGAGCAAGTTTCAGTGTGAAGTTTTCCGATACCGCGCGCGGCAGTGCTTCCAACGGGAAACGGCGTTTTTCCAGTTTGAGCGCATTGTATAAATTGCGGATGGTTCCGAAACGCGCCGAAAATTCCGGCAGGGCAAGCGGGGCAAGTTCTGTTTGAGAAAGATATTCCGGTGCCGTATATTCCAGAACCACTTTCAACGGTTGCGCCATGTTGCGGATATTGGCGGGGGTGACGGTACATTTTTTCAACTCCGCTCCGGGGATGATGTCGCGCAACGCTCCGGCAAAGTAGCGGCGTATCTCCTCCGGCTGCCACTCCGAAAAGGTCGCCCGGTACATCTGGTCGTGGATGCCTTTGAAGTTCATGGTGACTTTGCCGTGGAGAGCTGTTCCGGAAACGGCGGCACTGTTGTCGATGTCGAGCAGATTGTTTTCTGCCGGAATGACCGGACTGCGTTTCAGCGTGGTCGGCTTCTTTGTTGCCACAAGATAACTGCAATTTCCCAGATACGCCGGGAGCAGATCGGTGGTGGTTTCAAAGGTCGGGTCCATTAAAATATCTTTACCGTCTTTCCCTTTCACTCCGACAATGGCGTGGTTGAAGTAGATATTGGGTACATCATCATCCTTGGGGTAACCGGACATGAACAGCACCGGATATGCTTCAAAACCGGCAAGTTTCAGCAACGCGGTCAGCAATGCCGCCTTGTCGCGGCAGACCCCGTGACCGCGTTCAAAGGTGCGCGAAACATCGTGCGGCTCGTAGCCCGGGGCGGTTTCTTCATCGGTGATGCCGGTGTAACGGATGCGTTGGGAAACATATTGAAAGAGCGTGGTTATCTTCTCCATATCGCTCTTTTTCCCCTTGAGGATTTTTTTTACAAAATCTTTCATCTCCAAAGTTACCGCCGCCAGACGCGGGGCGCACAAGTCGGCGTACCATGAAGCGATCTCGCTCCAGCTTTTTGCCGTGCCGGAGAGTACACGCATGGCACAGCGGTAGAGCGGCGGCATACCCGGTTCCGGGATGAGCTGGGGAACATTTTTCGCCTGCCAGCGGTAGATTATCCGGTCACCTTTGACGGTTTTTGAAAAGGTCAGTGCGCCTTTGACTTCATCTTTTACAGCGATGGAGAGCAGCGGGCGGCTTGCCGGAGCGTCGATGGTATAGGTGTAGTTTTCCACCGGGCAGTCGGATTGCAGCACGGCAAATCCGCTCCACTGACCGGGGATGCGGGATTTGAAACACTCCTCTTTTCTGGTGACCGAGAGGATGTCTCCGACTTCCAGATCGGGGATAGTGAATGAAAGCTGTTTGCTGTTGGGGTCGTAGATGCGCGCGCTCATCTGGCTGTGGTCGATGGAAATGACCGCCAGTTTTGCCGGATCGAGAATGATTTTTCTGCCGTCAGGCTTGGTCACGCTCAAGTTTGTGACGGAAATTTTTTCATAGTTGGTATGGTAGCGGAAGGTGAGTGTCCGCAGTTCGTCCCGCCCTTTGGTGGTCAGCACCCGGTAGGAAAAGGTGTCTGTGGAAACGGATGTGCCGTCGGGAGCGTAACGTATATATTCATCATCGTTGAGCAAAACGGCATTGGCGTTGGGATATTTTTCCGTCCGGACGGCGGAGTGTTCCGGCTTGAGCGGCTTATCTTGAAGTTCTGTCCGGCATCCGGCAAGCACCAGCAGTGCCGGAAAAAGTATGCAAAAAATCTGTTTCATAATAATATTCTCCCGTTCTACGTCCTGTTCTATATAAAATATACATTTATTTCGGGAAAAAATAAAATGATTTTCAAGAAAAATTTGAAAAATCACACTTTTGCGGTTATATTTAATAAAACGCATGAAATTTTGTTGTTTTTTTAACGAAAGGAATCATTGTCATGGGACAGCAACTCAACAAGATCATCAAACGTCGTCGCCGCAAAGCCTATTTGGAACGCATCCGTGAGCGTGTCAAAGCTCAGATTGCCGCCAAGTAAGTATCGGCAGCGTCAAGCTGTATGATCGAAAGCCGGAGACAGCCGCATGATGTGGAGGTGTCCGGCTTGATCTTTTTCAGAGGGAGGTGCAGATGGATATCCGTATCGGGCAGGGTTTTGATGTACACAAGTTCGCTGAAAACCGGGAGCTGGTGTTGTGCGGAGTGAAAATTCCCTGTGAAACGGGATTGCTCGGACACAGTGATGCCGATGTCGCAACTCATGCGCTTATGGATGCTCTGCTGGGCGCGCTGGCTCTGGCGGATATCGGGACCCATTTCCCCGATAACGACAATGCTTTCAAAAACATCGACAGCACTCTGCTGTTGAAAAAGGTCCTCGCTCTGCCGGAGTTTGCCCCGTGGCAGATCGGCAATCTGGATGTGACCGTCATCGCCCAGAAACCGAAGCTCGCTCCTTTCAGGGAGGATATGCGGCAGAAGCTCGCTCAGGTGTGCGGCATCGGTATCGACCGGGTGTCGGTCAAGTTTACAACCACTGAAAAACTGGGGTTCACCGGCAGAGGCGAAGGCATCGCCGCAAGTGCGGTGGTTCTGCTTAAAGAGTGCGCGGAGTAAAATAATGAACCGGAAACAGCTGTATTGGAGTTACGGAGGATTGTTCCTGCTGGCACTGGTGCTGCGATTGGTGATGGCATTTTTTGCCAACTGTGACGGAGAGATCCGGACTGTGCGGCCCGATACCGCCGGATATCTGACTCCGGCGCGGTCGCTGATTGCCGGAACCGGGTATGCTTCCACCCGGCGGCCTCCCGGTTTGCCGGTCGTGGCGGCGGCGGTGTTCAAGTGCGGCGGCGGTGTCAGAACGTTGAGTTTTCTTCTTGCCGGAGTTTCGGCATTGACGGTTCTGCTGGTCTCGCGGGCGGGGTACTTGTACAAAGGTCATGCCGGAGGCTTGACTGCCGGATTGCTTTACGCACTCAATCCCACGGTGCTGGGAAATGCTCCATTGCTGCTGACCGATACGCTGGCGGGAATATTTGCCGCACTGCAATATATCTTTTTTCTGGAATTTTACCGGCGCAAGCAGTGGTGGGGATTCTTCGCCTGTGCCGGAGCGGCGGCAGTGGGAACGCTGATCCGTCCGGTAAATATGCTCTTTATCCTGCCGTTGATATTTTTACTGCTGTGTATGAAAGGGATTAATTGGCAGAAAAAAGTTACGGCAGGTGTTATCAGTCTGCTGCTGTTTGCCTCGATCATATTCCCGTGGATGCTGCGCAACGCCATGTGCGGAGCGGGGTTTTGTGTCGATACCAACACCGGGGCGATGTATCACCAGAACGGCGCGATGCTTCTGGGGGAGGTTTCCGGGCGCGGATATGAGTTTGAGAAACAGCGGATCTTGCGTGAGCAGGAGGAGCTGTTTCAGGACAAGGTGCGTTTTCCCGATGAAAAGAGCCGGGAGGAGTACCGGATAAATGCCTGCAAAACACTGGTGAAACAGCACTTTTTCATCTGGCTCAAGCAGCAGATGAATTATCAGATACTTCTGCCGGATGTGCCATCTTTTCTGGAATGTCTGGGCGTGACCTCTTCCGACCGCGGCACGATGGCGGTGTTGAAAGAGCAGGGGGTGGCGGCGGCGGTCAGGCACTATTTCGGAAAAAACTGGCTGGGGATCGTTGCCGCAGTATTGCCGCTCATTTTCATCGCCGGAACAACTTATGCCGGAGCATTGGGGCAGTTGATCCTCGATGTGAAGCAAATCCGGAAAAATTATATGGAACTCTTCATTTTTGCGGCATTTGTGTACTACTATCTGTTTCTGCCGGGCGCGATCACCGCGCCGCGTTATCAGATACCGGCGCTGCCGTGCATGTGTGTTATGGCGGCATCGGCGTGGCTGACGGCAGTTGAATATTTCCGGAACAGACGGGCGGGGAGATGCGGGGATGGAAACACGGAGCTTACTGAGGCAGATCGATCTTGAGATCCCGGTCATTCTGGCGTTTGGCGGAGGTTTCGGGGCGGCTGCCGGATGCGGATTTATCTCTTTTTACTGGTTGCTGTTTCCGGCGATATGCGGAATTTTTCTTTCCCGGAGATGCCGCATCGCTTTGGTGATCGCTATTGCCGCTGCGATAAGTTCCGGTTTGCTGTGGCATGGCAGACAAAAGGCTGTTGCCCGGGAGTATGACCGTTCCGGAAACACCGGCGGTGTGATCGTTATCCGCGACAACCGTGCCACGCGGCACAAAGATATTGCCCTGACTTCCCGGGTGAGGGCGACGTTTCAAAGACACGGAAGCGTAAACGCGGTTCCGGTTCTGCTGCGTTTCCCGGAATGGAAGCAGGGAGTCCCTCTGCTTTACGGAGACCGGTTTGAAGTAAACGGGATATTGACCGTTCCTGACAAGGCGGGATTTTATTACGGACCAAATGGTATGACCGGGGAAATCCCTTCACCGTATGGAACCGGTTTCCTGTTTTCGGTTGCAGAAAGTCGGAAAATCGAAGCTGAAAACAGTATCACTCGCGGCTGTTTTTATCTGAGAGAGGTGATGTTGAGCCTTCTGCTCTCTCAAATCAAAGCCCGGGATGTCCGGAAAATGGCGGCACGTTTGTTATTGGGCGCATCCGATGGAGCGGAAGTGGAAGTCAAGCGGGGATTCGTTCTTTCCGGAATAATCCATCTCTTTGCTGTTTCCGGGATGCATGTCGGCATTTTGGCTCTGATCGTCGGAATTTTGCTGAGACCACTGCCGGTGCAGGTGCGTTATTCGCTGTTGACCGTGGTCACGCTCTGCTATGTCGGAGTCAGCGGGATGGCGATATCGGCATTGCGCGCCGGAGCTATGATCGGGGTGTGGGCGGTATTGAAAGCCTGCCTTTACCGGACAAAGGCAAAGAATATACTCTCTCTTGCGTATTTTTCTTTGTGCATCGGAGAACCGGCGGCAGTCGGTGAATTGGGAACGCTTTACTCCTACGGTATCACTGCGGTGCTGATATCGGGATTGACAACTTTGCATGAACATTTGAATTTCGCCCGCTGGAAACTTTTTCTCATGCCGGAGAATGCGGCGTTGACCGTCCGGTATTTCCGCAGAGTCAGGAGGAGGAACCGCCTTGTCAGCGTTGCGGCGGCAGCCGTTCTGGCATTTATAACTTCTGCCATGCTGACCATGCGCAGCAATAAACTTTTTCTTCCGGGAAGTATATTGACCAATTTGCTGACCACGGTGATAACCCCGCTGACTTTTGTCGTATTTCTGTTTAAAATGGCACTGGGCTGGATGTCGGAGCTGCTTGATGCGCTTTGTGCCTGGATGCTCACAGGATGTTTCCGGATGCTGCAATGGTGTGCCGGAGTGTCACTGGAGATTTTCGATGTCATACCGGTGATAGAACCGCCGGGATATTGGTGCGCGCTGTTTTACATATTGCTCTTTGCGGTGATGATGGTCAAAAATTTCCGGTTGAAGATCGGGATATTGAGCGTTTGTATCATAATGTTGATAATACCGTCATGTCTGGTATCGTTCAGAAAGAGTGAAGTCATCGTCATCTCCGGCAGTTCCGGGCATCCGCCGCTTCTGGCATATTTGCCTGCCGGAGAAAGCCGGGCGCAAGTATGCAACATTCCTGACAGTTGGAGCGGAGTCATTGCCGCCGGAGAATTGCTGCGGCGCGGCTGTAATGAAGCAGACGTCTCCTTTTCCGGCAGGTATAGCCGTTACAACTGCGGGATAAAGGCGTTTTCCTCCCGGATAAAGGTGACTGCTGTGCATTTGTCGGATGGGAAGATCTCCGGCTTCTTCAAGAAGAATTTACGATCCGGAAACGGCGGTACCCTGCCGCTTTATATTTCGCATGAAACGCCGGAGAAGAAAGATATCCCTGAAAACACTGTTGTATGGCATCCGGATGAGGAGGTGGAAATTTTCACTGAATCCGGGGATGACGGCTGTCATGTGACGGTCAGAAAAGGTTCTGCTTTTCAGGAACAGATCACGATCCCGTGGAGCCGCAGTTTGCTGTTGTGGCGCAGCGTGATAAAGTGAGTAAAAATATCTTACAGTTATCCCATGAAAAATCAAATCTGCGGTGAACGCGGACGGGGTTAAAATGACCGTGCGTTTACTTTTACAATCGTCAAATTTCGGAAAACGGGAAAAATATTACAGGATCGGCTTGTATTTTTTTTATTTATGTGATATAATATGCCGTATGGTAGCTTTTGCTGCAGTTTTAAAATCCAGGAGGTTTTTTATGAAAGACAAATCGTGCCGTTCTCTGTACAGAGCTTGTGAGCATGCTCACAAGCAATTCACCCTCATTGAACTGCTTGTAGATACTTTTATCTCATCAGTGCGTTTTTTCAAGCGCGGCGACAAACTGGAGGTGCAAAATACTCCGCTTTTTTTGAAAGAGAAAGGGGGCGCGGGGGAAAGAGGAAACTTTTTTTCCCGTGAAAAAAAGTTTC